>CAIZIQ010000226.1 GCA_903933015.1 uncultured Spartobacteria bacterium
AGGATACCTGTGGCGGCCAGAAGGAGGCCGATCAGGGTGAACATCATGCCAATCGGAAAGCGGATATCGAGGCCCATGGAATTTAAGGAGTTAGGGGTTGGAAGCTGGGAGTTGGGAGGGAAATAGGTATTAGGTCTTACCAGAAGATATAGTTCAGGATGATGCAGACGATTAGCAGAACGATGCCGATCGTACCCGGGCGTGCATACCAAACCTGATCGACGGTCTGCTTCGGCGTCAGTGAGTAGACGAGGCCTTTCAGTTCTTCATCGCTCTTGGTGCGTCGGGTTGCCAAGGAGATACCGACAGTGACCAGGAAGCAGACCGTGAAAGCGAAGCTAGCCAGCCAGAAATTCTGCGCCATATCACTGGGAAGGGTCCAGAAGGTGTGGATATAGCCACCCTTGACCCCGGGAAGATTCCCCACCGAGATCGTGCAAGCATGAAAGAGGGCCGAGGCCGCCGTTCCGCAGAGGAGACCGATGAATGCTCCGGTACCGGTCGTGCGCGACCAGAACATACCCAGCAAGAAGGTGGCGAAGAGCGGGGCATTCACGAAGGCAAAGACCAACTGAATGATGTCCATCGCATTCGTCCACATGCTGGCGAAGTAGGCGGCACCAATGGAGAGCAGGATGCCGGCCACTGTCACCACGCGCCCCATCCAGGAGTAGTGCTCATCGCTTTTGTCCGGAGCGATATAGGCCTGGTAGAGATCGTAGGTCCAGACCGTGTTGAAGGCGGTAACATTGCCAGCCATGCCGGACATGAAGGAGGCCAAGAGCGCAGTCAGAGCCAGACCCAGAAGACCGCTCGGGCAGTAACGCTTTACGAGTGAGAGGATCACCCCGTCGTAGTCGTTCACCACCGCATCCTGAATTCTAATGGCTAACTGGGCATCGGAAGTCCCTGATGCTGACTTGAGCAATTCCTCTACCTTCGCGGCATTGAAGGAGGTTCCTGCCGCCGAAGAGAGCGCCTTCGAGGTTGCAGCGACATCGACTCCAGCGGCAGTAGACTGACGGACAGCGGTAATGGCCGCCGGCATCTTTGCCTCGGCGATCATGGCTTTCGGGAACTGGTATCCCTTCCCCTCGGTCGCAGAGAGTGCCAGCGCGATCATGCCCGGGAGAATGACAAGCAAGGGGAAGAGCATCTTGGGAACTGCGGCGATGAGCGGCGTGTTACGCGCAGCCTTCATATCCTTGGCAGCCATTGCACGCTGGACGACGAGGAAGTTCGTGCACCAGTAGCCGAAGGAAAGAACGAAACCGAGGCCGAAGACCATCGCGAAGAGATCGATTCCCATCGGATTGGCCGTAGGGCCACCGAGTAATGGCTTCCATGCGCTTGTCCAGGCATCGGAGTGGAATGTCGTGGAGGCGGAATCAGCCAGATTGTAGGCCGCTGGATTCACGGCCACACCGGCAAGCTTCTGCTTGATAGCACCCCATCCGCCAGCATCCCTGAGTCCGAGCCAGACCACGGGAGCGAAGCCGAGGACGATCATGAAGAACTGGAGCACTTCAGTGTAGATCGCAGAAGTCAGTCCTCCCTTAAGCACATAGAGCAGCACGATGAAGGAGCAGACCCAGAGAGAGATATTGTACTCCCAGCCGAGAAGGTTGTGCAGGAGCTTCGCCAGTGCGTTGAGCGAGATTCCCGAGGCGAAGATGGTCATCACCGCAAAGGAGACCGAGTTGAAGGCCCGCGCGCGCTCGTCGAAGCGAAGCTTTAGATACTCGGGAACAGACCTCGCCTTCGAGCCGTAATAGAACGGCATCATGAAGACCGCCAGGAAGATCATCGCAGGAATAGCCCCTACCCAGTAGAAATGGCACGTTGCGATACCATACTTGGCACCACTGGCCGCCATACCGACGAGTTCCAGGGCACCGAGATTCGCTGAGAGGAATGCTAGTCCCGTCACCCAGGCAGGAATATTGCGACCTGAGAGGAAGAAGTCGGCTGATGTCTTCATCTGCCGCTTCAGGGCGAAGCCTATACCAATGACGAAGACGACGTAGAGGGCGAGGATCGAATAATCGACCACTCCGAGATGGACGGATGCGGGGTTCATGGGGTGAGAAAATGAAAAGGGAAAGCTAGTGCAACGAAAAGTCTAAAAACATACGACGCACATTCACTAAAAGAGGCAGCAAGAAATACAGGTGATGCCCAGGGATCACATGGATGAATGGGATAAAAGAGATTGGAGAGTGGGAAAGGAAAAGTTGACACCACAGAGTGAAAACCGAGGGGTATCCGAGGTAGCGTCCAAGGGGAAACTGTTGCATGTTGGAGTCATTGGCATGGGGTTGACGGATTAGAGAATCAGTTGATGAGCGTGATGGATGAATGCCTCTGCAAGCTGACTTGCGAGAGCATCGACTCTATCACTGCACGATCAGCTGTGCGGATCGACCCCATACCAATTTCTTCCTGCCGGCAACTTCTCAACCTCGGCTGTTAACTCTGCAAGTCCTCAGTGGTAAAAATCTGCCGTCAT
>CAIZIQ010000227.1 GCA_903933015.1 uncultured Spartobacteria bacterium
CGAGTGCCTTAAACCAAGCTCAGCCACCCTTCCTAAAAAACTGGCCTCTCACCTTAATTCAGAACCGGAGGAGGTCAAGATCCCTCCCCTCATATCTGGTGTGGGCTACAAAAAAACTAGGAACGACCGCTCCAATCCAAAGCGCCCTTCTTGATGGCGTAAAGATAGCCGACAAAAAGGATCACCGTGAAGGTGAGCAGGGTCCAAAGAATACCGATCCCGAACTGCTGGAGGTATTCGCGATAGACCACCGACCAAGGATAGAGAAACACGATTTCGATGTCGAACAGGATGAAGAGCATCGCCACGAGGTAGAACTTCACGCTAAAGCGTGGCTGGGGGCCAGGCTGAGGAAGCATTCCACACTCGTAGGGAACGTCCTTCACTCCCGTGCGCTTCCCGATACGGCCTAGCAACAGGCTTCCGATCCAAGTGGTCAGCGCGAAACCCACGCAAACCACGATATGAATGAGTAGGGAAGCGTAACTGCCGGGGATGTATTCCATGAAGTTTTTTCCGTGTTAAAACGACTCGGGCGTTTCTTACTCTTACTTCTTCTTTGCCGAAACCTTGGAAGAAGTCTTCTTGGCAACAACCTTGGTAGCTTTTTTGGCCACAGGCTTTGGGGCAATTTTCTTTACGGGCACCTTGGCGACTGACTTCGGAGCTGCTTTCTTAGCCGCGGGCTTGGCAACCTTTGCAGCAGCAGGAACTGCGACAGCGGCGGAAACCGGAGCATGAGGCGGCTCCTCAGGGGCAATGGCATGGGCAAGTGAGGCAAGGCCTTTGTACTTCTTGCCGCTTTTCTTCACCATATTGCGGGAGACAAGGTGCTGAAGTTTCTCGTAGGCACGGAGACGGAGCATTTCCTCCCCACCGCTGGCGGCATTGCGTTTCTTGAGTCGCTCGTGAACGACATCAAAGAGTTGTTTGAACTCAAAGGATGCCCCTTTCTTGGAGAGAACTGCGACGAGTTCCTCGGTAACCAAATCAGGGAGTCTGCGGGAGAAGGCGCTTTTGCGTTGCATAACGATTAGCAACTAGAATTACCAAATAGCCTCCCTTGTGTCATTAAAAAAATGACCATTCCTTCTACATCAAGGAGTTACATCAAAGTAGAGGCCAGATGTTATTTTGGGGATTTAGCATCGCTCTTTCATCAACCAAGGTCGGATTGACTTCATGAAGCCTCCTATTATCGTCAACCTGATGACACGTCCACGTTACTCAGCGGAGAAGCCGTTTTGAAAACCATTCTCTTTGTCTGCACGGGAAATGTCTGCCGGAGCCCCATGGCTGAGGGACTGATGAGAGAACTCCTTCGGGACAGAAAGGATATCACGGTTCTTTCGGCGGGAGTGAGCGCGCCCAAGGGCGCCCCTGCAAGTCAGCCCGCTGTGGCCGCACTCTCCGAGCTCGGGATCGACCTTCTCCCCTTCCGGAGCCAACCGGTGACCGAAAAGCTCCTCGAGCGCTGCACCCATGTCTTCACGATGACGCGCGACCACCAGCGGCTCATTGACCTGCTTTTTCCCGAACACGGGGAGAAAGTCCGGCTGCTAGGGGAGTTCTCCCGTGGAGGGGGCGATGTGCCCGATCCGATCGGCCAGGGACTCCCCACCTACAAACGATGCCGCGATGTCATTAAAAGCGCGCTGGTACAAATCCGCGATTTTGTGGATCAATCTTCCATCACCATGTCAAAGCCAACCGATACCAACTCCTCACTTTTCAAGACTGACCCCGAGATTGCCGCCGCGATCGCAGCCGAGCATCATCGTCAACTCGAGCACATCGAGCTGATCGCCTCGGAAAACTTCACCAGCCAGGCGGTCATGGAAGCCCAGGGCTCCTGCCTCACCAACAAATATGCCGAGGGGTATCCTGGACGCCGCTGGTACGGTGGATGCGAACATGTCGATGTCGTCGAGAGTCTCGCCATCGAGCGTGCGAAGAAGCTCTTTGGAGCAGAGCATGCCAATGTCCAGCCGCACAGTGGTAGCCAGGCCAACATGGCCGTCTACTTCAGCGTCCTCCAACCTGGTGATCGTATCCTCACAATGGATCTCGCACATGGCGGACACCTCACCCACGGGCACAAGGCCAACTTCTCCGGCAAACTCTACGAGGTCACTCACTACGGTGTCTCCCAGGCCGACGGTCGCATAGATTACGACGCACTTGCCAAGCAGGCTGATAGCGTCCGTCCCAAGATGATCACCGCCGGAGCCTCTGCCTATCCCCGTGAAATCGACTTCGCACGACTCCGACAGATCGCCGATTCCGTGGGTGCCTACCTCTTCGTTGATATGGCGCACATTGCGGGCCTCGTAGCCGGCGGCGTACATCAGAATCCCGTTCCCTTCGCAGACTTCGTCACCACCACCACGCACAAGAGTCTCCGCGGCCCACGCTCCGGACTTATCCTCTGCAAGGAGCAGTATGCGAAAAAAATCGACGGTCAGGTCTTCCCGGGAGTCCAGGGCGGCCCCCTCATGCAGGTGATCGCTGCCAAGGCCGTCTGCTTCCACGAGGCTCTTCAACCCTCGTTCAAGCAGTATGCCAAGCAGATCGTTCTCAATGCCAAGGCTCTCGCGGCACGCCTCTCCGTCCTCGGCTACACGATCTCATCCGGCGGCACCGACAACCATGTCCTTCTCGTTGATCTTCGCTCCAAGGGAATCAATGGGCTCGAGGCTCAGGAGACGCTGGATAAGGCGGCCATCACCGTGAACAAGAACGCGATCCCCTTCGACACCGAACCGATCACCAAGACCGGAGGCATCCGTCTCGGTACCCCCGCCATGACCACGCGAGGACTCAAGGAAGAGGAAATGATGCAGGTTGCCGACTTCATCCATGCAGGCCTTCAGGCACGCCACGATGATGCGGCCCTGGAAGCCCTGCGTCTCGAGGTCACCAAATTCACGGCAAGATTCCCCCTTCCCTGAACGCGTTGAAAGTGCCGAGTTGGAGTTGAAGCACTAAAATCAGGGGCATATCCCCGTTGTCTTCATCAGATCGCTCCAACTTTTCACTTTTACTTTTCACTCTTCCATCCATGTCTGCCCTGACCATCAACCCTCTCCGTGAGGGGATCGCCAACCGACTCTCACCCGAGCCGTGCACGCTCGTCATCTTTGGAGCGACCGGCGACCTCACCCACCGCAAGCTCATTCCCGCACTCTACAATCTCGCTGCGGAGGGAGCTCTCCCCCCGGCCATCACGATCATCGGATTTGCACGCCGGGAGAAGACCTCCGAGCAGTTCCGTACTGAGCTGGAAACTGCCACGAGGAAATTCTCCCGTACGCCGGTGAATGACGATCTCTGGAAGAGCTTTGCCTCCTCGGTCTTCTACCACCAGAGCCCCTTTGATGATGCCGAAGGTTACAAGACCCTCGCTCGCGAGATGGAGGAGGCCGACCGCAAGCGCGGAACCGGGGGAAACCGGCTCTACTACCTCGCCGTCGCCCCGGATCAGTTCCCCGTGATCCTTCAGCATCTGCGGGAGAGCGGACTCAGCACGGCCACTCCCGGAAGTTGGGCGCGCGTTATCGTCGAAAAACCCTTCGGCAAGGATCTCAAGACAGCCCAGGCCCTCAACGGTCTTGTCAGCGAGGTCTTCCCTGAACGCGACACTTACCGTATCGACCATTACCTGGGCAAGGAGACCGCGCAGAACATCATGGTGATGCGCTTTGCCAACTCGATCTTCGAGTCACTCTGGGACTCAAGCCACATCAGCCATGTGCAGATCACCGCGGTGGAACCCCTCGGTGTCGAGGGACGCGCCGGATACTACGACACCTCCGGTGCGATGCGTGACATGGTGCAGAACCACCTCCTCCAGCTTCTCACCCTCACTGCGATGGAGCCCCCCACCAGCTTGAGCGCCGATGCCATCCGCGACGAGAAGGTGAAGGTTCTCCGCTCCCTCCGCCCTCTGACAGGGAAAGATGTCTTCGACCATGTGGTCCGTGCTCAGTACTCGGCCGGACTCATCAACGGACAGCCTGTGCCCGGATATCGGGAAGCCGACGGAGTGCCGAAGGAATCGGCCACCGAGACCTACGTTGCCATGCATGTCACCATTGACAACTGGCGCTGGGCGGGTGTCCCGTTCTTCATCCGCACCGCAAAGCGCATGCCCAAGGGGGGCACCGAAATCGCCATCACGTTCAAGAGCGTTCCCCGGGTTCTCTTCAACCAAAGCGGCCACGGGATCGATGAGAATGTCCTCGTCATCCGCATCCAGCCCGACGAGGGCGTCTCGCTCCGCATGAGCGCCAAGATGCCCGGCTCCAGTCTTCGCATCGAACCGGTGAAGATGGACTTCCATTACGGCACATCCTTCGGCAAAGCAACCCCCGAGGCGTATGAACGCCTGCTCCTGGATGCCATGTCGGGTGATGCGACCCTCTTTGCCCGCCGCGATGAGGTTGAGGAAGCCTGGGCCTTCGTCGATGGCATCGAGGAGGCGTGGAAGACCCGAACCGACGACCTCGCGTTTTATGATGCGGGATCATGGGGACCAGCAGCCGCTGACGAGCTTGCGGCACGCCACGGCGTTACCTGGAGGAGAATGTGAGCTTCTCACCCGGCATCCCGGTGCCGATCGGCGGCATCGAACGTGAACTCGGACGTCTCTGGGAAGCCAGTGGCGAAAGCAAGACCCGTGCCTCGCTGATCAATCTCGCCATCTATAGCGAGAGCAAGGATTCCCTCAGGGAGAATGCCGCCATCATCCAGAGCCTTGCCGGTGAGCACGCGATGCGTGCCATCCTGATCGAGGCTGACCCCGGTGCCGAGGGTAGCCAAGCCGAGGCATGGATCAGCATGAACTGCTATCTCCACGGAGCCAAGGGGGGGGAGATCTGCAGTGAACAAATTTCCTTCAATCTCTCCGGAGAGGCTGCCCGATCGCTCCAGAGCGTTGTCTTTTCCCACCTCGACTCGGATCTTCCGCTGGCTCTCTGGTGGCGTGCCGATTTCAGGCAACCCGTGGATGGAAAGCTCTGGAGATGGGTTGACCGTCTCCTTTTTGACAGCGCTACCTGGAAGAATCCCCAGCAACAGTTCTCCCTTATCAATCAGATTGCGGACTTAACCGAATCGCGCACGATCCTTTGCGACCTGAACTGGGCAAGATCACTCCCCGTGAGGCAGGCCTTGGCCGGCATCTTCGACTGCCCCGAGACACTTCCCCAGTTGAAAAACATCCACTCCCTGCATCTGGATCATGCACCCGGAAACAGGAGCACGGCACTGCTGCTTGCGGGGTGGCTTTCCGATCGTCTGGGATGGCACCTCACCATGACGGGGGAAACGCCCCAGTTCCAGGATGCGGCAGGCGGAATCGTTACCCTCTTTCTCAAGGAGGTTGCGGGCGCCAGCATCAGCCGACTTCAATTGAGTTCCCAGACCGCGGAATTCGAGGTGAAGCGGGATCACGGTTCCGATCTCTACATCGCCGATGCCCGCGGGACCACGGTTCCCTGCAACAGCCGGATGGTCCGTGCCCCGCGTGAGGAAACGAGGGAAATTCTGCTCGCAGAACTCGCCCGAGGCGGACGTCATCCGCTCTACACCAGGGCGATCCGCGCCGTGGAGTCACTCTGGCACTGAACTTCGGTTGATAAATCCAAGAGCTCCGAACTTGAAGCGAGTGATTTGAGGCCACCTCCGAACCTCAAAAAAGCATTTAAAACTCGGCAGGCTTTGGTGCTGGAATGGTCAGGACGGGAGCTCCCGTGGGCAGATCCATGGGTCTCACAGGTTCGGCACGTCGCACCTCTTTCTCACCTGCAGGCACAGCCACGGCAACATTGGTGTTAGCCCCCTGGACACCGGGATCCTTTCCATCCGGAGAGGTTGCCCGGGCCACCTTCACATTTGCAGAATCAGCGTTTTCATTGTGCAGAACGGGATTCACCGAGCGGTAGAGATCACTTTGGGCCAGCAGGGTCGGTGCATTGACCGGAATAGGACGGACATGCGACAGATCCACGGCCGCAGCGGCCCGAGGCCACTCATCCTGATCCACTTCCTTCTCGCGACTGCGGACCCCTCCCCCATGAATGTCGCATTCGACTCCCGGCATCTCCGCCTCAGTGGCATACTCGGTGGCGATCATCCCGGGAATCCGACGGCAGGAATCAACCGGGATCAGCCCCGAACTCCTGCAAACTTCGACGGGTTTGAGACCGGAAGGAACGGAAAGAGGGTTTGCAGGGAACGAGGTGAACGACGCAGTCATCACCTGGGCCCAGATTGGCAGCGCCAGATCCTTTCCGAATGCCCCGCGATAGATCTTGGTCGGCTTGTCAAAACCAACCCAGACACCGCAGGTCACCGCCTGGGAGTAACCGACAAACCATGTGTCGGTGAAGTTGTACGAGGTTCCTGATTTACCCGCGAGTGGCAGCGTCGAAGGGAGCCCGGCAGCGGCGACTTCACGCGAACAAGTCTTGAACAAGGCGTCCTGAAGCAATGTATGAACCTGATAGGAGACCTCGGGGGAGATCACGGGAACTCTTGTCACCGGATTCTCGTAGAGAACATTTCCCTCCTGATCCAGGATTCTGGTGATCGTGAAGAGTTTGGAAGGACGGGTACCCTCTCCCGGAAAGGAAGTATAGGCGAGTGTCAGTTCGTCGAGTGTCATCTCGCTCGATCCGAGATAGGCATTGGCGACATCACGCAGGGGTGAGTTGATCCCCGCGGCGGTACTGAATTTTCCCAAATCCTCGAGCCCGGTCCGGAAGCCAAGCCGCACGACGGCAGCGTTCTTGCCACGCGAGACGGCCTCACTTGAAGGCATCGGCCCTTCATAATCGTTGTCGGGCCGCTCCACTCCCCACTCCCCCAAGATCCCGTTGTCTCCGCCGATCATCACAAAATGGTTGTCGATGCAGGCATCATCCACGGGATCCCCCGGGAAGATCCCCTTGGCATAAGCAGCAGCCGCCACCATGGGAGTGAAGAGCGTTCCAGGAGGACGCCGGCCCTGAATGGCACGATTATACTCGCTGTGCAGGAAGTCGCGGCCACCGGCCATCGCCAGGATCCCCCCCGTTGCATTGTCCACGGCAAGCACGGCACCCTGAAGATAACCGGGGGCAGGCATGGTCGTCGGCTCTCCCCGCTGTGCGGCCTCCTCCAACTTCTGGTTGACCTCACGGTACTGGGCAAAAGTCTGATGGGCATAATCCCTTTGGTGCTCCACTGCATCGAGATGTGATCGGACGGCATGCTCCGCCGCCTGCTGCATCCGTGCGTCAAAGGTCGTCTCGATTTTCACTCCCTCGTTCATCGCCCGGTCGTAGCCCAGGGCCGCAATCGCCTGTTGGCGGACCAGATCAATCGCATAAGAGACACGGTTCGGATTGGTACGCTTGCGCACCACGAGGTTCAGGGCGATCGCATTCTCATACTCATCGCGCGTGATCAGATGGAGTTCTCGCATCCTGGTCAGGACGAAATCACGCACCTTCTTGGCTTCGGTCGGTTTATTCCAAGGTGAGTAGTGATTCGGATTCTTGAGAAGACCAGCCAGCATCGCGCACTCGCCGACCGTCAGATCCTTGGCTGGCTTCCCAAAATATCCTCGGGCTGCCGACTCCACCCCGTAGAACCCGCTGCCGAAGTAGACGCGGTTCAAGTAGAGCTCCATGATCTTTTCCTTGGGGAGGTTGTCCTCGATCCGACGCGCCAGGAACATCTCCAGGATCTTCCTCCGGTAGCTTTTCTCATGCAGGTCGAAGGAATTGCGTGCCAGTTGCTGGGTCACCGTGCTCGCACCCTGCTTTGTCCTGCCCTGCCGGTAATTGCTGATTGCCGCACGCAGGACCCCGAAATAATCAACCCCATGATGCTCGAAAAACCGGTTATCTTCCTCCGCGACAATCGCATTCACCATCTCCTTGGGAATCTGATCGTGGGGAATGGGAAGGCGGTTTTGGATAAAGATCTTTCCGATTTGCTGGCCTGAGCGGTCGAGGATCACGCTGGCCGATTCCATCTTGGGGATCTTGGTCAGATCGTAGGCTTCGGCTTTTGCCTCAAACTCCGAAACCACCCACCCGTAGGCGATCAGTCCGGCGATCCCGAACGCGATCAGTAGGATCAACGGCACGAGAAACCAGAGCCGTAAAAACCAAGGTTTGCGGCGACGTTCCTGCTTTTCTTCCCAAATGTAGCGATGGCGTGCGATCCACCATCATTTCCATGAAGCCGCCGCCCGGGCAAGCAATCAGGGGAGATACCCCATCAGTATCCATCGACTACACAAGACCCTTCAGTAGATGCCCCATAGGTGAGCCCCGGTCACAGAAAGAAATGGCTAAGGATTGATAGGGAACTCAGGAACTCAGGAAATCGAGATCCGGAGTGGATGGATTGGTTTTTGGATTCATCGTTCACCTTGCTCGAGGTGGAGGATGAAATTGCATCCATCAAACTGCTCAAACAACTCCTACTCTCCGACCGTTCTCAACCCTAAGCACTTTTTCCTGGGTTCTTGAGTTCCACATTCATTATCACTGATCTCCTTAGGTTCTGCTCTGAGACTCAGAATCTACCATGAGAAAGGATTCAAGAGGTTTTAAACCCTCCAAACTAAGCAACCGACCTCGGGTCAGCGGGAGATAGCCGAGGCCAGGGTGTTCCGGAGATGAGCGGCCACTCTCTCCACCTGATCCCCGCCGGTCTCCTCCATCAGGATGCTGATACCGGGCTTCCGCTTTTCCAGATGGCTTAACAGGGGAGCATAATCGAACATCCCCTCACCCGCCCTGACGGTTTTCAGCACACCGTTCTCCGGGATGAAATCCTTGGCATGAACCACCGCGATCCGATCACCGAAGAGTTGGAGTGATTCATCCACCACCGCCTGCTGTAGTGAATGGTTCTCCAAAGAGAGCAGATTCACCGGATCAAACACGACCTGCACGTTGGGTGAAGCCAGGCTATCCAACATCTGGCGCATCTTCGCCGGGGTGCAGACGGAATGACTGGTGACTGCCTCGATGCCGACGATCACCCCGAATTTCTCCGCCTCCGCAACCAGTTCGGCAAGGGTTCTCAGCGACCCCTGAAAGGCCTCCTCAGAATGATTTCCGGAATGAGGGGAATAATCCGCATTCAGGGATCCCGTTTCCAGCGCCACCAACCCGCAGCCAAAATCCCGGGCAAAGCGGATGTGCTCCTTGAACCACCCGATGAGTTCCGTTCGTGTTGCCGGATCCGGATGAAGGGGGTTGATGTAACACCCAAGCACTGCAATCTGGATCCGGTGACTCAGGAAGGCCTGACCGATCTCAAAGGCCAACCCGGGATTCAGATCTCCCGGTTTCAGGTCCAGACCCTCGATGGC
Organism: uncultured Spartobacteria bacterium; assembly: GCA_903933015.1. GTDB lineage: Bacteria > Verrucomicrobiota > Verrucomicrobiia > Chthoniobacterales > UBA6821 > UBA6821. The sequence continues at coordinate 9,377 of CAIZIQ010000227.1, forward strand.
CTTGTTAAGGGCCAACTGAATGCAGGTCAACCCCTTCGCGGCGATTCTGGAAGCCAGTTCCTCCGCAGGCAACCTGCCGAAATCATGGGCACGGACTCCGAGACGCACCGGATTATCCCTTCTTCAGCAGGCGATCAACCTCGATGCCAGCAAACAGCACGGCAAAAAGACCGTGCGTATCGTTATCGTAGAGGGGGCGATTCATGTAATAGTTCACATCCTCGGAACACATCGTCCCCTCACAGATGTTATGAACGGTTCCATCCGGTTCGATCTGGGTCTCCAAGGCCTTCCAGCCGTTCAGTGCGACGGGGGTGAACTCTTCCTTATCGAGCCAACCGTTGATCACGCCGCGGGCGATGGCGAAGGTGAAGATTGCCGTACCGGAGACCTCGGGCTTTGAGTCCTTGCGATCCAGCACATTCAGCCAGAAACCTTCCGGGGTCTGGAACCGTGCCAACGAGCGGGCATGCCTGCGGAACTGCTCCAGTATGGCGGCGCGTTGGGGATGATCCTCCGGCAGGTGGAGCAGCACCTCGCTCATCGTCACGATGGCCCACCCGTTGCATCGCGACCAGTGGGGAAGCTTCACCGGATTATTGGAGTACCTAGCGTGCATGTAGAGCTCGGCTTCCTCATCCCAGACCTGGGTATTGAACGCCAGCGTCTGGCTGGCGGCATCATCCAGAAACTCCTTCCTGCTCTTTTCGTCGGGTGCGTAGAGGGAGGCCTGCACCAGGAACGGAATCCCCATGAACATATCATCCACCCAGGTGGTGTACTCCACCGGGGTAACGCGGGTGTAGATGCCGTATCCGGGAAGCCTGATCTGGCCGCTCCGAGCATAATCGAGCATCCGGGCGACCCATTTCTCGTAGAGATCGCGGTTGGCGAACTGCTTCTCCTTGCGAAGCCTGTTCACGAAGGGAACCGAAGGTGCGAGCGTGAAATCCAGCAGCGGCGTCTCGATGATGAAGTGATTGGCAGACTCCAGGGCATTGAGGGTCTTCACCTGATACTCGACGAAAGGAATCCCCTCGAGATGGTAGTCACAGAAGGCATTGGCATACTCCCGGTATTTTGCCTCGCCGGTCACCTCCGCCAGATGCTGCATCGCCCAAGCCGTACCTCCATTGTAATAGGTCCAGTTGTAGTGACTCCCCCAGGGCTGCTTGTCGATGATCGCGCCATGAATCTCGATCTTGGGAACCGTCCAGGTCACCGACGCATCCAGACCGGGATACATCCTTCCAAACACAAATTCCTTCTCCGGAGCATGGACGACATCCAGATCCCGGGCCGAGTTTTCAAAAGGACCCACCACGAGCCAGTTCGTCAGGGCAGCCACCCGGTCATCGACATTCTTCACATCCTGCAAACCGATCTTGGGACGGGGTGCATCGGTCACGATCGCCCCCTTCAGGCTCGGAGGCTGCATGTAGAACCTCCACTCGGAACCACGGGTCTCTGACTTGACCAAGAGAGTGTTCACCCCTTTTCGTAGCGAGAGACGGCATTCGTGCGACATCTCCAGACTCCGCTCGTCAAACACCAGATGGATGTCCCGGTCCCCCTTGTTCTCATAGACCTTTTTTCCATCCAGCCAGATCTTGCAACCGTCGTTATGTTCGATC
>CAIZIQ010000228.1 GCA_903933015.1 uncultured Spartobacteria bacterium
AATCATCATGCCTGTCTTGGTCTCCATGGCATTGGGAGTTCCCAAAGTCGTTCTGGGGAATTTTACCGATGGGGTCTTTTATCTCTCCTATGCGCGCCAATTCTCGGAATTGGTACTGCGATTTGGTTTTCCTTACTACGCGACACGGTTCGGAGGAATTCTCCCTGATGCTCTGAGCGGCGAAATCTTTGGGGATATCACTGGGATCTGGGTGCTGAGATGGGTGCTCGCGGCGGTCGTTTCAGGATGTCTGTTTCTCTGTTTTAAAAAACGTTACGGTGTACTGGCGGGACTACTTGCCTCGTCGCTCTGGAGTTTCAATCCCGCGGCACTTCGACTGATGTGCACGACCTATGTGGACTCCACCGCGATTCCCTTCCTGATCTTAGGTAGCTGTCTAGTCATCACAGAGTGGTTAGGGGTTTGTGGATTGCTGGTTGCCGGATGTTTCTTCGCATTGGCTGCATCGGCACATCTCTATGCGGCATTCGCATTGATTCTGCTGATTCCACTACTTGTGGGATCGCGCTGGCATGAAGGGTGGAAACGATCTGGCCTGATTGGCTGGGTGGTCATGGGATTCTGCATCACATTCGGTATCGGGTGGCTATGGTACTGGGCTGTCTGGGGGATGCCTTCGCTCTTCGGACCAACAATCGATCTGATGAGGGATCTGGGGCATGGACAGGCAGCTCAATGGAAGAAGCCGACAGCTTTGGCCCTGCACGAGACACCGGCGTGGTTCGCTCCCTTGGCACTTGTAGTTCCACTTGGAATTGCGGCATGGCGAGGATCCCCGCTTCTCCGGTGTGGAGGTATGTCACTCCTGCTGAGTATCGGGTTCTTTTGGGGAGGCGATCTTTTCGGGAGTGCCTATGTCCTCTCGATGCCGTTTTACTATTCGTTTCTCCTCCCAGTGGTGATTTTGGTATCGGCCATGCTTTGCGGCGAGATCGAGAAGAACCAATCTACGCCTTTGGTCAGAGGACTTGTTTGTGGATCATTTGCATTGGCAGCAACTGTTCCTACGCTTTGTGCAATTCATGGTCTTGAGCGGAGTCAACTTGCTTATGGAGGGATTGCCGGAGCGCTGTTGCTGCTCCTAGTGGCATGGAAGAACCTTTCGAACCGTTTACTGGTGACTCTCAGCGTGATGGCCATCGGAGCAGCCGTCTGGATGACTGCCTCGACCGGAATGTTTAGACAGGTGCTGGGGTATTATCAGTCCAAGGACATCGCAGTGCTGGAACTTGCGGCAGACTTGAGGCGGCAAGTGCCCACGGCTTGGAGCGATACCAAGGTTACGCGCTTTTGGTATGATGATGATTCCTCCAGACCTGGCGGATCGTGCCGGAGAATGATTGGCTCCTTCTGGCTGCACACCTTCGGTAAGCTCACGGGAGAGAAAGAAAACCTCGTCCCTATCCCTATGATCACAGCTTCTGATGCCGAAGCCATTACCTCATCCGGCGTGGAAAGGATTGTGATCTTTGACCAGAATTCGGCACAGGTGGATGAAGCCCTGAAGAGGATTGAGGAGTGCCGGTTGCCCTTTATTCTTTCCAAGAGGGTGACGCTTCATGCGGCTAGTGATTCCAAGCGGATGATGGAGGTAGCGCTCCTCGAACGGCAGGACCTAGAAAAACGTGGGGCACTCACGGCGCTTGAACTAAGTGGGATTCGATGCGGAGGCCATGAGAAACTCCAGTTGATAGATGGGAAAGCCCGACTGTCGATGAACTCCAACAAATGGTGGAACCAAGCCAAGCTACCGCTCCCGTCCATGAAGCGTGGGGATCGTCTTCGTGTGCGAGTGCGGATCGACTCGGGATTGATCCGTTTCATTCTTGCTGAAGAAGATTTGATATTCGACGAACACACCGACCGATGGCCGTCGAATGATTCACAGGAAGTAGTGCTTACCGCGCCTAGGGATCTACCTCATCCTGATCTGGGTTTGCGAAGCCTCTACCCGAATCACTCGCGAAGTCGACTGGTGCTTGAAGCCGTTGGTATCGAAAAACCCATTCAACGATCCGAATGAAACAGACACCACTACTCATCACCGCATCGTTGGATCCAGGAACCACGCCGCTGGTATAGCTATCCAATGTAAGGGAAAGGACGCTCCGCCATATGGAAGGCCTGCTTGTCAGGCTCGGGGATTCTGGATTCAGCCGCTATGTCTTTACAAAAAATTGTAGGGCTCAGATCCGAGAAGAGGTTCTGATTCAGGCTGCACGGATGCATGGAAAGGAATTGGAATTTCTGCAGGTTGATTCCTCGCCGAGAACAGTGTTCCAGGGAAAAGGATTCGGCGAGGGGGACCTCATTCGTCAGGCACTTGAACAGAGTACTTTCCTACGGGGGGCAGATGCATTCATGAAGGTGACCGGAAAGCTCTATGCACCCGGGTGGGAGAATGTTTTTACTGGATCGGGAGAAGGAGAGTTTTATTTTTCAGCCCCCGTGTCATCTGTAAGACTCGAAAATCTTCGCAAATGGACAAGGCCGTTCTACCCGAGTGAAAATGGAAGTCGCCTCCTGGGTTACTTCAAAAGGGGCTTGAGGGTTCCGTGGTCATTCATCGCAGCGATACCACACGGATGGATCGACACCAGAATGTATAGGGTAAAGAAGGAGTTTTATCGGGAGAATCTCCTGGGAGCGGACCGAAGAGTTCAGGACCCCTTGAACTATACATTGGAAAATGCTTTTTTCGATGACTTAAGACTACATCGTGAGATTAAGAGAATTCGGTAGATCCCCGTGATTATCGGCACTTCAGGAAGTGTGGGAAGTACGGCGGGTGAGTTCTCTCAAAAGATACGTCAGGATTCTAAGCTTCTCACAGATACGTTGTTACAGGGTTGAGTTCTTCCGTTCTCGATCTTCAATAGGAATGCAGTTATGGACACTATTCTCCAGATTGGTCAGTCTTGTGGGATGAAAAATTCCGTCATCCATGAGCCTTTTCTTAGAGAGTGGGGGGAAACGGTACTTCAATGAGGCAGTGAGGAATAATAGTTTCCATTGTTTGAATGACTTCGCTTCGATACCGATCCGACATTGATGGTCTTAGGGCTGTGGCAGTGCTTGGGGTAGTGATCTACCATGCCTTTCCGAGGTTGATTCCGGGAGGTTTTATAGGGGTGGATATCTTTTTTGTGATCAGCGGGTATTTGATCAGCGGGATTTTGTACAAGGGGCATCTTGCGGGGAACTTTAGTTTTGGAGAGTTCTACGCACGGCGTATCAGACGACTTTTTCCTGCATTGATCACCATGCTGGTGATGACGCTGGCCTACGGATGGCTGATCCTCTTGCCGGATGAGTTCCGCCAACTTGGTAAACATGCTGCGGCAGGAACCCTCTTCATGCAGAACATCGTGTTCTGGCAGGAGAGCGGCTACTTCGACACGGCGGCGAGTCTCAAGCCCTTGCTCCACCTCTGGTCGCTGGCGGTGGAGGAGCAGTTCTATATCTTCTTCCCTTTACTGCTGATCCTGCTCTGGAAGAAGCCAAGGATGCTTGTTCCAGCGATGGTCGTGCTACTGACAGGCACCTTCATTCTGAACGTGGTGATGTCGGTCCAGAACGGCGTGAGTGATTTCTTCCTGACTCCGTATCGGGCTTGGGAGTTCCTGGGAGGGAGCCTGCTGGCTTGGTGGCATTTTGATAAAGGACATGAGGAGGAGGTTCCCCGCTACCGAGAAGCCCTATCATGGGGAGGATTGATTCTTTTGGGGCTCGGGTTTGGATTGATCCACACGGGAGACGCCTATCCGGGATGGAGGGCGGCACTACCCGTCGTCGGCACGCTTTTACTGATGGAGGGGGGAACCGGCAATCAGGGGGCTTGGGTGAATCGAAAGATCCTCTCGAATCCAGCAGTGGTCTGGATCGGCCTCATCAGCTATCCCCTCTATCTCTTTCACTGGCCCGCCTTATCCTTCGTCCACATCGTCAAGGGGGAGAGTCCGAAGCCTGTCTATCTCATCGATGCACTGGTTGTGGCGCTAATCCTCACTCTCCTCACCTACTACTTCATCGAGAAGAAGATCCGACACAGTAAATCCAAGTGGACGCTTCCTCTACTGGTCTCAGCCTTCCTAATCGTCGGAATGGTTGGCGCATCAATCTGGCAGGGAGTAATTCCCGCCAGGGCTAGGCCTGCGGAGATCTTAAAGTTCATTCATGCGATTCAAGATCGTGACTCTCTGGCGGGTTGGAGATTTCTACCCGGGCATAAAAATATCCTCGTGACAACGGTTGGAGGTAATGGGCCTCAAACATTGTTCTTAGGGGATAGCAATATGCAGCAGTACGCCCCGCGAATCGCGGAACTCTTAAAAAACAACAAGGGAGAGCAACGGGGTGCCATAATGATCAGTCGGGGAGGAGTTCCACCTATTCCCTTCGCGACACAAGACCAGACGGTCGGATGTGGGGATCTGATAGAGCAATTTCGTAGAATACTTGATCAGGATCCCAGAATCGATCGAGTGGTAATCGCCGCGAGATGGGGACTCTATTTCATGAGAGATGCCGGTTGGAAAATCGATGGAGTGTCCATGGCTGATGATTCGGCCAAAAAGAAGGCTCTTTCCGAATTGGACGGCTTGATCACGGAAACAGTCGCGAAAGGCAAATCGGTTTCCCTTGTGTCAGCAATGCCAACCTCAAATGAACTTGACCCAAAGAGAATGTGCCCAAGAGGTTTCGACGGTAGTTATGCTCGTAAGAATAAGATTCTTACTCAAAAAGACTTCATGAAAGAAAATGCTGTCTTGGAGGAGATCATGGCATTGGGTCGCAAAAACCATGTGGAGGTCATTGATCCTATGGAGGTTCTTTGTGTTGATGGAATCTGTATTGCCGAGGACGAGAACGGACCCAATCACTATGATGCCAATCATTTGAGACCCTCCTTTGTACGCGACAAGGTGAAGTATTTGGATCAGACGGTTACTCCATGATTTCCCTGCGTTATCGATCTGACATAGATGGCCTGAGGGCAGTGGCAGTGCTTGGTGTGGTGATTTACCACGCCTTTCCTAAGATGATTCCGGGAGGTTTCATTGGGGTGGATATCTTCTTTGTGATAAGTGGTTATCTGATCAGCGGGATCCTCTACAAGGGACATCTTGCGGAGAACTTTAGTTTTGGAGAGTTCTACGCACGGCGTATCAGACGACTCTTTCCGGCACTGATCACCATGCTGGTGATCACGTTGGCCTATGGATGGCTGATTCTCTTACCCGATGAGTTTCGTCAACTTGGCAAGCATGCTGCGGCAGGCACTCTCTTCATACAGAACTTTGTTTTCTGGCAGGAGAGCGGCTACTTCGATACGGCAGCGAGCCTCAAGCCCTTGCTCCACCTCTGGTCGCTGGCGGTGGAGGAGCAGTTTTACATCTTCTTCCCCATGCTCCTGATCCTGCTCTGGAAGAAACCGAGGATGCTTGTTCCAGCGATGCTTGGACTACTGATAGCCACTTTCATCTTGAATGTGGTGATGTCGGTCCAGAACAGCGTGAGTGACTTCTTCCTGACGCCTTACAGAGCGTGGGAGTTCTTGGGTGGAAGCTTGCTAGCCTGGTGGCACTATGACCGAGGGCACGAAGAGGAGGTTCCGCTCTACCGTGAAGCTCTATCCTGGGGTGGATTGATCCTCCTAGCGTTAGGATTTGTGATGATTCACACGGGAGATCCCTATCCGGGATGGAGGGCGGCACTACCCGTCGTCGGCACGCTTTTACTGATGGAGGGGGGAACCGGCAATCAGGGGGC
>CAIZIQ010000229.1 GCA_903933015.1 uncultured Spartobacteria bacterium
CGGGGTGCTTATCTCCATCACCGGATTCGCGATCATGGTGACCTGGGGACTTCTCGGTGGCGTGGTGAGCCTTCTCTACCGTTCGGCTTCGGAGAGTGCCTCGATGGAGGAGATCGAAGGTGAGGTTGCCGCTATTGAGCGGCGTGTCGAGGAGGAAGAGAGGGCCTCCTGATCCCGCGCTCTGCGGATGAAAAAATCATCGAGACCTAAGGTCATCGTCTCGATGACCATGAGTGTTGATGGGCAAGTTCTATCAGGAGAACTCAATGACTCTGCCATTCTCCCCAAGGAATCCTATGCCGTTATCGCTGCCAGTGATGATGTCGATGGAGACTCCTTAATTCTGGGATCCGCAACATCACCCTCGCTGCGGGTGATTGTGTGTGAAGGGGGAAAAATGGATCCCGGGTGGAAAGTGTTTTCAGACTTCACCTCGATGTTGATTCTCTGCACGAACAGAAAAATCCCGGACAGGACTGCCCGGCGTCTACCCTCGTATGTTCAGATCCTGCAGTTTCCGAAAAAAGAAATTCCAATCGATTCGCTCCTGGGACTTCTTCGTTCGTTCTGGGGAGTGAAGACTCTTTTCCACGAGTGCGGAGGAAGTCCTGACTTGCTGAAACAACTTTTGTCGGCAGATGCGCTCGATGAACTGCAAGTTAAGCTCTCTCCGGTCCTTGGGGGGAGCAACATTTTCATGACTCCGGATGGTCTTACCGGGGGATTTCTTCCCAAGGATCGTCGGTTTCAACTTCTCTCCGTAAAGGAGGTCTCGGATAGCATCCACCTCCGGTACCGGATTTCTGCCGGATCTGCTAAAGCGAGGCGGGCTTGACTTTGGTACCCGCTGGCGGAGCAAACTGCCCCACGGCCAGCGAGAGTGCTGCAAGGCTGGTGAGGTAGTCGGCCCGTGCACCAGCCTGCTGAAAGCGAGCCGCTGCCAAGGCGCTCTGGTTGGAGATCAGTTCTGTGATGTTCAGTAGTTGATTGTTGAAGGCGGCCTGCGCGGAGTTGAAGTTCTCCTGAGCCGAGACGACCAATGCATCGGCGAAGGAGACCTTCTTCTTTGAATTCAGAAAGTCGTTGTAAGCAATCCAGACATCCTTGGTAGTCTGGAGTCTGGTTGTGTCGGCGTTGGCCCTTGCTTGTGATTCCTCGGCCTGGTTCTGTTTCACCTTCTCCACACGTTGGAACCCGTCGAAGAGATCCCAACTCATGACGACGAATCCGGAATAACCGATGCAACTCCCGTTGAAGGTCCCTTGCTGTCCCGGTACCGACGCGGTGTAGGAATAAGTGTAGCTGTCTGCGCTTCCCTGAAGGGAGACCTTTGGCATGAAGTCGGCTTTGGATCGTTCAACCGCTGCCCTGCTGGCCCTGATGTCGGCTTGCCTCGCCGCGAGATCGGGGCGTTTGAGAATGGCCTGGTCGATGAGTTTGTCGACCTGGGTGCCGAGTGCCTCGTAGGGCGTCGTCTTGGTCGTGTCGAGATTTCCGCCGGGGATGACCTTAAGAGGGGCATTGGCTGGAAGTCCCGCCGCCACCCTGAGGTTGCCGAGTGTCACTTCAACATTCCGGTCGGCAGTTGAGAGGTCGTAATCCGCCTGCTGGAGCGTTTTTTGGGCGGTGTCGAGATCGGGTTTCGTGCCAAGTCCATTGGCCACCTGTGCCTCCACCATTCCCAGGATAGTTTTGGAAAGCTCCAGGTTTGCCTTGGCGGCCTCCCTTTGTGAAAGGGTTGCTGTATGGGCGAAATACGACTGTTGGATGGCGTAGACAGTGTTCTGGATATTCCTGCTGAACCCAAGGTTCGCGGCATCCAGCAGGGCCACTGTGCGACGCACATCCGCAGCACGACGTCCGAAATCGAGCAGAAGATATTCCAGGTCGAGTTCAGGGACCACCTCCGTTGTTTTGACTCCCAAGTTGCCGATCTGGGTGGGATACCATGTCTTATCGTACCCACCCTGTGCATTGAGCGAAAGCTTGGGGAAGTAAGGAGCCTTGGCCTGTCCCACCTGGGCACTGCTGGCGAGTGCATTGAACCACGAGGAGCGTGTCTGGGGATTATTTGCCAGCCCGAGTTCGATTAGTGAGGAAAGTTCGTAGGATTTCCCAGGCTCGAACGAGGTCGTGACTTCGGAAAGAGGAAACGGCTTTTCGGGGCCGATGATCAGGTCCACGGGATTGCCCTCCTTGCTCCATGCCCTCGGGAAGAGGACTAGTAGCAGAGCCATGACTCCTGAGACCGTTGCCGGGAGGAATCTGCTTGTGTGGGAAATGATCACGGTAAGGACGGCTGTTTCGTGAGGGATTCGATCCCCAGACGATGCCGAGATGTTTCATTCAACTCAATCCCTTCCTTGATGGGATTGCCTCTCCGGGATGGGGAATGGTGTTGCCAACGTTTCAGCGCGGGGATTTGATCACTTTCTGTGATTACCGAGATCCGTTCCGCCGTCGGCTTTGCCACACAATTGCCACGCTACAATGAAATCATTACGATTCTCTTCAAGTACGGGTTTGCGGATGTCCTGAAACTTGTCGCATGGCAGCAACTTGTCGGAGGAGGCAAGGGAGGGCTGGAAATCCATGCCACCGGCCCGCTCTCCAATCCGCCGGAGGTGCGTCTGAGGCTTGCCTTGGAAGAACTCGGGCCAACCTTCATCAAGTTTGGCCAGATTCTCAGCTCGCGCCGCGATCTCGTTGATGACACCTACTATGCCGAGCTTTGCAAGCTCCAGGATAACGTTCCTACCTTCCCCGGAAGTCTGGCCAAAGAGATCTTTGCCCGTGAGATCGGAATGACCGTGGGAGAGGCTTTCCTGGAGTTTGACGAGAAGCCGCTTGCGGGGGCCTCCATTGCCCAGGTTCATCGCGCGGTCACCCGCGACGGGGTGGCGGTTGCGGTAAAAGTTCAGCGCCCGGATATCCGTCCCGTGATCGAGCAGGATCTCTCCATCCTGGTGGATCTGGCGAAGTTCTTGGAGCAGCATGTCTCGGACTTTGCGTCCCTCAACCCGGTGGCCGTTGTTCAGGAATTCGCCGAGACACTTCTCAAAGAGCTCGATTTCACCCATGAGGCATCCAACTCAGAGCGCTTTGCCGAGCAGTTCAAGGGATCTCCGGCAATCAGGGTGCCCAAGCTCTCTCGTGAATTAAGCAGTGAGAAAATCCTGACGATGGAGTTCATTCTGGGACTCCCCGTGACCAACGTCGAGGCGTTGCGCACGCAGGGAATCGACCCGGTGGTGCTTTCCGAGATCATCTCGGGTCTGATCTACGAGCAGGTCTTCACTTATGGTTTTTTTCACGGGGATCCGCATCCCGGCAACATGACCATCCTTCCCTCAAAGGAGCTTCCCTGCGGGGGCGTGCTGGGGCTTTATGACTATGGGATGATGGGGTCGTTTTCCGCGAGCTTCCGCTCGAATCTGGCCCATCTCATCGCCGGACTTGGGGAGAAAGACAACAGGCAGGTGATGCTTGCACTGATCGACCTTTCCGAGGACGGAGAGGTTGAGGATTTCGACAGGATGCTGCGGGATGTCGAGGACTTCAGTGACAAGCATCTCAACAAGCCCTTGTCCGAGATCGATCTTTCGGTGGTCCTTAACAACCTCCTCGAACTTCTCCGGCACCACAGGCTCCGCATGAAGGGAAGCTTTTATCTCGGGATCAAGGCACTCTCACAGGTCGAGGCCGTCGGGCGGGCCTTGAATCCGGGACTCAATTTCGTCGAACTTGGCCGTCCCTATGCCGAGAAGCTGATCGCAGGGAAGTACATGCCCTCCCACCTGCTCGAACTCCTGAAAAAGCTCGGCACGGCCTCGGTTGATTTCCTCGAGGTTTTCCCGAGTGATTTCCGGGTGCTTTGGAACCGGATGAAGAAGGGTGAGATCACCATACCACTGCAGCACAAGATCGATGCCAAGGGGATTGAGCCGATCCGACAGACCCTCGACTCGATCGCCAACCGCCTTGCCAACGCGATCGTCGCCGCTTCGGTGCTTATAGGTTCGGCAATCCTGATACATTCCGGGATTCCCCCAAAAATCTGGCATATCCCATTGATCGGTCTGGCAGGACTTTGCTGGGGGGGATTCATGTGCCTCCGTATTGCCCTTTCCACCTGGAAGCACGGGGGGCTCTAAGGTGGGGACGCGCTTCCCCAGGAATATCAATTAGCGTTGCCCAGGACTCGGGCGCACCCGTAAGGTGATTCGATGAATTTTCGGGTCCTTTTTCCCACACTTCTCGTCGTGCTGGCGATGAGCGGTTGCGATCCGCAGATTAACGTTGCCGGGGCGTACTTTCCCGCATGGCTATGCTCCGGAATCATCGGTTTAGTGGCCTTCTGGATTCTCCATCTGATTTTTCTGCGGACACAAATGATCCCCTTCTTTGTTCCGATCGCGCTTTTTTACATGGCGCTCTACATCGTCCTGACAAGCGGGGCATGGCTTCTTTTCTTTGCCGCCCGATGAACGAATCCCCCGACATACCCGTTCTGGAATCAAAGGATGTGCCCGCCCCTCCCCGGAATACTGCGCGGAGAATCATCGGGCTGATCCTCTCTCTGGTCGTGTATGTGGCGGCGGTTTATCTTTCCCTGGAGATCTATCGGAATATCCGGATCAATCCGCGCACCGAGGATGCTCAGGTTCGCGCTAATGTCATCGGTGTGAGTCCCCAGGTTGGGGGAGCCATCATCGCCATCCATGTGAAGGATAACCAGCAGGTGCACAAAGGTGACCTACTGTTTCAACTCGATGCCCGTCCCTATCTGGCAGAAGCAGAGAAAGCAAAGGCTCAGCTCGCACTGACAGAACTTGAGATCCAGGCTTACAAGGACCAGATCGTAGCCGCAGAAGCGGAACTCAAGCAGAGCGAGGCCAAGGCCATCTATGCCGTCGACTATGCAAAACGTGTTCAGGCCCTGGTCGGGAATCTTTACGTTACCGTCGATAAGAACCAGTTGGCCCAGACGGAGGCAATTACCGCGACCGACAAGGTAGCACAGGATAAGGCGGCGTTGGAGCGCGCACAGAATCTCTTGGGTGAAAAGGGGGATGTGAATGTCCGCCGCTCCGCAGCCGAGGCTGCCCTGAAGGATGCCGAATTGAAACTTTCCTACTGTAAGGTCTATGCCCCCTGTGACGGCTATGTGGTCAACCTTCAGATCACACCTGGTGCCTATGCGGCCGTGGGGGAGCAAATCTTTTCCATCGTTGATCAGAGGATCTGGTATGTGCTTGCGAACTTCCGTGAGACAGACCTGCGACATATCCGACCCGGCATGGAGGTGGATGTTTATCTTCTGGCCGAATCGAACCGCAAGATCCGTGGTATCGTCCAGGGAGTTCCGAAGGCGATCACTCCACAGTTCGCTCCCACCCAGAATACATCGGGTGGCCAGGGGATTCTTCAGCAGGTCTCGCCGACGCTCGACTTCATCCTCCTCGCGCAGCGTTTTCCTGTCAGGATCGTGCTCGACGCGCCAGAGGAGCATTCCTTCCGGATGGGAGGAACCGCCGCGGTCATTGTGCGTACAGGCAGCGATACGGAGTCGGGGTTGAGGCGTGTGGAGGAACTCCAGCGGGGGGATGCTCCTGAGTTCCGTGCCCCGATGGGTTCCTCCAAAGATCTCCCGCTAGCTCCCGCCCCATGAACAAGCCGGTCAGGATGGCGTTCAGGACAACCCTGGCCGTCGGGTTGACCTTGTTTGCAACCGAGATCTACCCGAATCCCGTCGCGGTCCGGGGACTCCTGTGCGCCTCGCTGGTCTCGTGCCTCCCGACTTTCCGGCGTTCCATGATGCGCCAGCGTTTTATCCTGATGTGGGCTGCCGCCGGGATAGGGATGCTCTCGGAGATCCTTTTTCGCGATGCCCCCTGGTTTTTCACTCCCTTTTACTTCGCTCTGGTGTGCCTTGTTTTTGCCATCGGATCCAAAAGCCGTGATACAGCGACCATGATCATCATTGCTTACGGATTGAGCGGATCACTGCTGAACAAGTTTCCTGGCTCAGGGAACGAGCCGGTCTTTGATGGATTTTTCCGGGCTTTCTGGTGTTCATTCGGTCTTCTGGCGGGTTCATTTTCCTTCCTCATCCTTCCCGTTCCGAAAGCACCGGTCACCGCCAGGGTTCACCCCGTGAATTTCCCGGTTAGGGACTGCATCTATCTGGGAGCCTGTTCGATTGTCTCGCTGCTGATCGGTGTGATCGCCACGCAGTATTTGTCCTCCCCATTTCTTGTCATGGTGACTCTCGTCTGGGGCATTACCCTCTGTACCCAGCGGGACAAATCAGCGCTACCGATGACCTTCATTCTGGCGGTCGCCGCGGTGATTTTTGCGGTGGCGTTTGACAGCATCATCAGTGCCTCCACGAACAACCTGATGGTCTTCCTGTCCGCGTTTCTGATCATCGTCTGGCTCGTGAGTTGGCTGAGGTTTACATTTGCTTCCCTCGCCCCGATTCTCTCATTTTTTCTTATCGTTTTTATGGCGGGAGCCGGCATGAGTCCCCGGCCTCTCCAGTCGTTCGATGCCACGCTCACCAATCTCTACAGCGTCCTGAGCGGCATGGTGGTGGCAACAGTGCTCTGGGTGATCGATCAGGTTTTTCGTTCCGTGGAGGTAGCCGTGGAACGATCAGCTCAAGAAAAGATAGCCTGCTAATCCTCCCACTCGGGGAGCTGGGACTCGTCAGCGGGATCGAAGTCTTGCCGAAACTTTTTCTTTTCGGAATCCCGTGCACCTTGAGGAGTGAAGCGGGCGACGGCACGGGCAACTTCCCAGCGCTCGGTCAGGTTTTCGGGAAGCTCTTCCAGGAAGCGAGAGGGGCGCTGAAAGGCCTCGCCGTAGGCGGCATTGAGCCTGAGCTCCGGATAGGTCAGGTAGAGCTCCTCCTTGCATCGGGTCACCCCGACATAAAAGAGGCGGCGTTCCTCTTCCAATGCTGACTCATCCTCCAAGGAGCGGGTGCCCGGGAACATTCCCTCCGTCAGCCAGGCCAGGAAGACAGCCTGCCATTCGAGTCCCTTGGCCTGATGGATGCTGGAGAGACAGACCCGATCCTCCTCGTCATCGCGGCCGGTCACTTCACTGGTCTCGGTTCCCCCCAGCAGCGTCAACTGTGCCAGGAATTCGTCGGTCTTCTCGAACTGTTTCGCGTAGTTGGCGAGGGTGTTGAGATCATCCCTGCGGGCCTCGTAATTGGCAAACTTGGCCTGCATGTAATCGTCGTAAAGTGATTTGGTGACCGCGGTGATCATCTCGGAGGGAGGGGCCGCCTCTCCCATCGGAGCGAGTTCCGAAAGTGTCATGATCAGCTGAGTCCAGCCGCCGAGAGCCTTGGATGGTGGCTTGCATCCTTTTTCAAGAAGTGAAAAACGGCGCGTTCCCTCGAGGAGCTTTGCGCTCTGGAGCCAGAGGTTCTCTGCAGTTTTCGAACCGATGCCCGGTAGCAGACGGACCATCCGCTTGAAGGCGACCTCATCGTTCGGATTCACGGCGAACTTGAGGAATGACGCAACATCCTTGATGTGGGCCTGTTCAAAGAAACGGAGGCCGCTGGTGATACCGAAGGGAATACCCCTGCGGGTGAATTCCAGCTGGATTTCCATCGAGTGGTAGTGTGCTCGGTAGAGGACCGCAATCTCCCGGAAATCAATGCCTTCGTCATGCAGTTCGAGAACCCGCTGCGCGATGAACGAGGCTTGCTCGTTATTCGTGGCCAGGGGAACTAGGGCCGGTTTGGTAACGGACGGTTTTCGCACGGCTCGGAGCTCCTTGGGAAACTGCCGAGGATTGTTGAGGATCGAGGCGTTCGCGAGTTCGAGGATCTGCGGAACGCTGCGGTAGTTGGTCTCGATCCGGTGAATCACCGAGTCGGGGTAGCGTTTCGGGAATTCCAGGATATTGGCGAAGTCAGCCCCCCTCCATGAATAGATCGACTGGGCATCGTCTCCAACGACCATGATGTGTCTGTGCGTTGCGGCCAATGTGTCGATGAGGCCTGCCTGAAGCCTGTTCGTATCCTGATATTCATCCACCAAGATGGCACGGAAGCGTCGCTGGTAAGTCTTAGCGAGCTCGGGATGGGTCAGGAGAAGCTCATGGGTCTTGGAGAGCAGATCGTCGAAGTCGAGGGCATTCACCTCTTTCTTACGCCCTTCATAGGCGCTGGCAACCTGGGCGATCTGTTCCTCCAGATCGATGAAGTAGCGATAGCGCCGTGCCAGCAGGGTACGCAGCGTCTCGCCCGTGTTGCATCCCAGACTGAAGAGTTCCGCGAGAACCTCCCCCTTCGGAAACCTCTTGTCGTTCGTACGGAATCCCAGGCGAGCCACGACGGATTCAATCAGCTCTTCCTGATCCTCCCGATCCATGATGGTGAATCCCTGGGCGAATCCTACGGCCTCGGGGTGGCGTCTCAGGATCCGGTGTCCGATGGAATGAAAGGTTCCGCTCCAGAGTCCATCCGCGGCACCGGGCAGGAGGTCATTGACCCTTTCCAGCATCTCGCGGGCCGCCTTGTTGGTGAATGTCAGAAGCAGGATCTCTCCGGGTCGGTATCCCTGATCCAGCAGCCAACCGACACGGTAGGTGAGGGTACGGGTCTTGCCGCTGCCCGCACCGGCTATGACGAGGTGGGCGCCCGGGGGAGAGGTGACTGCGGCGAGTTGCTGCTCGTTGAGCGCCTTGCCGAAGTCAATCGCCGTTCCCGAAGAGGGGGAGGGATGGAGCTGGTAGCTCCGGCTCATGAGGGGGTCTGATCCGTGTTAGCGTGATGGCGGTGATGTTTCTTTGGCTTCACCGATGGTGAGGAATCTTTGTCGGAATGGCGTAGACGCTTAGTCAGCACGGGCGGTGACTTGGTTTCCTGGGGAAGTCCGAGTGCCCAGCGCAGTATATGTGCCGAATCGGTGAAGATCCGTTCCTTCGTGCTGCCAAGGACGACGGAGATGACTTCACGCCCATTGTAGCTGCCGCTGGTGACGAGGCAGTGTTTTGCCTTGTCGGTGTAACCCGTCTTCATCCCGGTACAGAACCAGTTGTCGCGCATGGTTTGGTTCGTGTTGCGAAGCATATGAACACGCCCGTCGGTGTAGCGGAAAGGAAGATATTTTGTCGCCATGATCGGGCGGAGTGTCGCGTTCGCGTAGGCAGCACGGGCAATCTTCGACATGTCCGTGGCGGTGGAGTACTGGTCATCCGCGGGCAGTCCGTTCGGATTGACAAAATGGGAGGAGGTTGCGCCGAGTTCCTTAGCCCTGGCATTCATGATCTCGGCGAAGCCCTCGATCGATCCTGCATAGTCCCGTCCAAGGGCGCGGGCCACATCATTCGGGCTCTTCACCAACAGAGCGGTAAGCAGCATTCCGCGCTTGTAGGAAGTACCGGGGGTGAGTTGCAGGGTGGTCGGTTCGGCGGCCTCGTCGATCGGTTCGATCACGACATCATGGTCCAGATCACCGCGTTCGGCTACCAGCAGGGAGGTGAGCAGCTTTTGGGTGCTGCCGACAGGGCGTTTTTCGCTGGCATTGCGCTCGTAAAGAACCTCTCCGGATTTTGCATCCACCACGATAACGGAGGCTCCCTTCACTTCCGGTGGGTTATCCGCCCGGAGCGCAGGAAGCAGGGTTAGTGCAGTCAGAAGGAGTGTCGGTATAAACCGCTGAAGTCGCATGAGTCGGATCGGGTGGTGTTTTTTAGGGAAGGGGTGCAGATGGTGCGTTAGGACTGGTCGGGCTGGCAACAGCTTTGGCGATCTGAGCCTCGATGAGAGGATCATGAGGAGCCCCCAGGTCGACGGCCCGTTGATAGTGACGCCGTGCCAATTCCACCAGGGGAGGAGTGCGACGCAGGTAGAGCACGGCAAGATTGAAATTGGCGTCAGCATAGCCCGTGTTGAGTTCCGCGGCCCGTCTGAGTTCCTGCTCTGCACAATCGTTCCATCCTTTTCGTCCGGCGGCTATCCCAAGGTAGTTGTGGGCACGGGCATTGCCGGGGTCATGGAGCGTTGCCTCGACAAGAGCGGCAAAGGCCTCGTCATCCCGTTTTTGGGTCAGGGCATTCATCCCTAGCAGAAGCCAGGCCGGCCCGTTGTTCAGGTCGGCGCGGAGAGCATGGCGGAGAAACGTGTCGGATTCAGAGATTTTGCCAAGACGCGTTTCGACGGCTGCCATGCTGACGAGAATCGGAGGGTTCTCCGGCGCAAATTCCAGCGCCTTTTTGTAGAGTGCCTCCGCCTCGGGGAGATTCCCTTTTGCAAAAGCCCGTTCTCCCTGCACCGCCAACTGTCTTGCCTCCGTGGGGACGAATGGCGTTGCTGTGTTCGTTCCGGAGGAGGCGGTTGCAAATATTGGGGAATCGGCCAGAAAGAGAGCCATCCCCGCAAGGACAAAGCACCTCATGAATTCGACGAGAGTTCGATCGAGCGATTGCGTGCGGCCCGGACGGCCCCTCGCACGGCTTGAGGGAATCCCGATTCCTCCAGGACACCAAGGCCAGCCGCCGTGGTTCCCGCAGGGCTGGTGATTTCAGCGCGCAGCGCCAGGGGCGTTTCACCCGTTTCATGCACAAGGGCCGCCGCCGCTGCGAGAGCTCCCGTTGCAAAGGTCTTCGCGTGTTCCGGATCCAGACCACCATCAACGGCTCCCTGGGCCAGAGACTCCAGCATGAGCAGGGCAAAGGCGGGGCCACTGCCACTGACGGCGGTGACGGTATCAAGATCCTCCTCGCGCACCTCGATGGCGCTCCCCACCGAGGAAAATATCTGCCGGGCAATTTCGAGATCCTCCGGTGTTGCGGAAGTATCGGGGGCGATTGCAGTGATGCCCTTGCGCAGGCGGACTGCGGTATTCGGCATCGTACGGATGATCCGGACACCTTCACCCGCGGCTTCATGAAGGGCCTTGGAGCGGATTCCTGCGACGATCGAGATCACCAGCTTTCCGGTGAGTTCCTTGGAAATGGCATGAAGCACCTCCAGCGACTGGACCGGTTTCACGCAGAGGAAAACAACATCCGCAGTACTGACCGCGGCGGCATTTGAGGACGCGGCAACGATGCCTAGCAAAGAGGCGGCCTTGGCCGTTGATTCAGGAGTCTTCGAGGAGACAGTGATCCTCTCACCCGATGTCATGCCGGAGGCGATCATCCCCCGGATCAGGGCACCTCCCATCCGACCGCCTCCTAGGACTGCGTAGTTCATGGAGAGAATCTTAAGTCACGCGCATTTTCAGGCAAGCCCTGCCGGAACGATTCCTTCCCAGGTACGACGAATCATCACATCAGAGGCTTTCAATTTCCCTGACGCTTTTCTGTGGGTGCCAGAATTGGGTGTCGGCGCCTTCATATTTCAGCACGGTGAACATGCCGGAGGCCCCATGATAAAGAATATGGCAGTGAAAGGCCCAGATCCCTGGGTTGAGGGCATCGAATGCGATTTTGACCGATCCATGGGGCGGCACATTGATCGTGTCACGCTGCGCTCCGGACACGGACTGACCATCGATCTCCACAACCTGGAAACCGAGACCATGAAGATGCATGGGATGGCCCATGGCGGTGGTGTTGGTCATCGTGATCTCCACGCGGTCCCCCTTTTTGACGAGGAGAGCGTCATGATTCGGGTATTCCTTGCCGTTGATCGACCACTTGTACCCAAGCATGGTCCCTCCCAGGACGGCGGGCAGGGAGCACGACACTTTCTTTTTGGGTAAAGGATGCATTGCCATCAGTTTCAATTCCTGAAGGTTGTCCAGGGACGCGGTTTTCATTGCCGCCTTGGGGGGGAGTGATGGAATTGGTGCTCCCTTGCTGGCTAGAATCACACCGCTTAGGAGGGTTGATCCCTCACCCTGGGCAATGATCGGAAAAGCTCCCCCTGTTTTCGGAATCCAGACCCTCAGGTCGATTCTCTGACCGATCGCAAGCTGGAAGAAATTACCCTTCAGCGGCTTGATTGATCGGCCGTCGACGGCCAGGAGTTCCGCATCAAGCGTGCCGGTATCGATGAAAAAATTCGAAGCACACGAAGATCCGACGATCCGCAGGAGTATGGATTCTCCGGGTTTGACTTCCAGGACCTCGGGATGGTCGATGGTATGGCGATTGGCCAGAAGGGCGTCATAATGGACATCAATGTTCGCCGGTGCGCCCTTCATGGTTGTCGGGCCGAAACGGCGTTTTTTTTCATCCCATGACTGGGCGACAACCATGGATTGTTTTTCAGATGAAGGTCTCATGCCCTTCATGTTCATGGA
>CAIZIQ010000230.1 GCA_903933015.1 uncultured Spartobacteria bacterium
ATTGTCCAGGATCGTCATGGCAGCAGCGCTCTTATCAGTGGGAGGCTGTGCCCTGTTTCATCCCACAGCCAAAGACGCACCCGCCAATCCCGGTGCTGGAAAGATCGTCGTCCCCCCAAAGGCTGGCTCCAAGGTCGGCCCGAAGGGTGGCGCCAAAGTCGTTGCCCCGCAGGGTAATGAGCCGCAAGCCATGCTCCTCTTTTCGGATGCTCAGCAGTATGGCGTGATGGTTGTACCGATGGGTTCTTACCGCGGTAACCGCCTCATTTATTTCGTGGAATGCACCAACTACCAGAAGGAGCCGATTCAGTTCGGCACGCAGAACATCACCGTGACCGATGGGAGCGGGGCTGTGATACCGATCCATGTACCCAAGGATAAAAATATTTTCGGTAAAATGCGTGACCTTTGGTTCGGGCATCCTAATTACCAGAAACAACTCCTGTGGCCGACCTTTACGATCCAGCCCCAGTTGTCTTATGGGGGTGTGGTGATTGTGGATGAGTCGCCGGTCACAAATTTCAAATTCGATTTCGCGGGGCAGGAGTGTTCATCGAGCTTCTCGGTGAAGTAGAGACTGGAAAGGCTTGGGATTCAGGCACCGTACGTCGTTGCTACTCGCTCGCAGTAGTTAACTACAGCTTCGCTCACGCGCCGAGCGGTGCATTGAATTCGGGCGTGCCCACGCCGCTAACACCTGTGGGGTTGCCTCTGGCATTTCTACCTGTTCCCGCCAGTCACAGGTTTGAAACTTCCAAGCCTTAACTGCAATGGGAAAAGAAACTGAATCGCCTCGTCAGAGAACTCCCTGACCGCTATCTGTCATACACCATGCTGACCGGGGAGATTCGCAATCAAGTTGACCGTATTTGGAATGAATTCGCCACGGGTGGACTCTCCAATCCCTTGGAGGTTATCGAGCAGATTACCTACCTGCTGTTTCTGAAGCGGTTGGATGATCTACAGTCTCTGGAGGAGAGCAAGGCGGCGCGTCTGGGTCAGCCTATTGAGCGACGTATTTTCCCCGAGGGGAAGGATCCCAAGGGACGCTCCTACGAGGATCTGCGCTGGTCCCGGTTCAAGAACTTTGCCCCTGCCGAGATGTTTGACGTCATCGGGGAGCATGTCTTCCCCTTCCTGCGCAACCTCGGCGGAGATGGCTCCACCTACGCGCATCACATGAAGGATGCCCGGTTCACCATCCCGAAGGCCTCCCTCCTGGCCAAGGTCGTGGACATGCTCGACCACATCCCCATGGAGGATCGGGATACCAAGGGGGATCTCTACGAGTACATGCTCGGGAAGATCGCCTCGGCTGGTAGGAACGGCCAGTTCCGGACACCCCGTCACATCATTCAGCTCATGGTCGAGCTGACGGCTCCCACGGCAAAGGATGTCATCTGCGACCCCGCCAGCGGCACCTGCGGCTTCCTCGTGGCTGCCGGGGAGTATCTCCGCGACCACCATCCCGAGATCCTGCGTGATACGGCACTCCGGAAACACTTCCACGAGGGGATGTTCCATGGGTTCGATTTTGATAACACCATGCTCCGCATCGGCAGCATGAACATGCAGCTCCACG
>CAIZIQ010000231.1 GCA_903933015.1 uncultured Spartobacteria bacterium
GAGCAGATCCAAAGCTCCACGGTCTATGACCGGGTAGTGGTCACCGGAAGTGCCTTCCTGAACGGAACCATGAACATCACCCCCTACGGAGGGAACACCTTCCAGTACGGCCAGAAGTTCAACTTCCTCACCGCAAGCGGAGGGATCAGCGGCGCTTTTAGCTCCATCATTGCCCCCGAAGGCTTCCGTGGTCGCCTCCTTGTCAGCGGCACCGAGGCCAATATCCTCATTGCCCCTGCGAGCTACACCCAACTGGCACAGAGCCCTAACCAGATCAGCGTAGCGACCGCGCTCAACAGCTTCATCCCTGCCACAAGCGGGGATCAAGTCGTCGTCTCCACCAGCTTGGACAGTCTCACTGCCAGCCAGTACGCCCAAGCCTTCAACGCCATCATGCCGACCTTCTATCAGCAGGTCGCAACGATCGCCTTCAACGAGGCCAATGCGCTTAACATGGAGCTCAACCAACGCCTCTGGGGTGTGCGAGTCGCCGAGGGTGGGGGCTTCAGCATGAGCGGACTGGCCGACAACTACGCCATGCTCCAGGAAGGCCCCATTGAAGGCCAAGGAGATGGCAAAGGAGTCCTCGACTCCAAAAAAGACATCCTCCGCCCTGGAGAAGACAACCACTGGGGCATGTTTGTGGATGGCAACGGCATCTTCGCCCAAGCCAATAGCGGCAACATGCTCCCCGGCTACAACTCCGAAAGCGGAGGCATCACCACCGGACTCACCTACAAATGGAGCAAGAGCGTCGCCACCGGCATCTACTCCGGCTACCAGGGCACCTACACCAAGAGCGGAGCCAACGGTAGCGGACTAGGAACCGGCAGCTCCCTCATCGACAACGCGGTGCGCTACGGCGTCTTCGGCACCTACGGAGGAGAGAACGGCAAAGGCCTCTATGCCAACGCCCTTGCCGGAGGAGCCTACCACAACTATCAGGCCACCCGAGTCATCCAGTACACCGGCATCAACAGAACGGCCAACAGCTCCCCCGGAGCAGGGGAATTGGATAGTATGCTGGCCTCGGGATACGACCTTCAGAAGGGGAACTTCACCTTCGGACCGACAGCCTCCCTCCAGTACACCTATCTGGGAGTCAACTCCCTCAATGAAACCGGAGCCCAGAGCCTGAACTTCAACTCAGGCGGGTGGAACAGTTCCAGCATGCTCTCCAGTGTTGGAGCACATGCTGCCTACACCTGGATCCCGAATACGGCCCATAAGGACATCGTGGTGGTACCGCAGCTATCCCTCAACTGGCAGCATGAGTTCATGCAGAACCCCTATGCCATCAGTGGCAATCTGGGAGGAAGTAGCCCGACCTTTAGCAACTGGAGCACGGCTCCGATCCGGGACTTCCTCTACACGGGAGTCGGAGTGACCGTGGAGTTGGGCAAGAAGTGGAATACCTCCTTCTTCTACAATGCAGCCGCAGGGAACAGTGACCTCGTCTCCCAGAATATCTTCTGGTCCGCAGGGGTGAAGTTCTAGATTTGGGCTTCAAGAAGCGTTTTTTAGGCTGAAGGGTATCCAAACCCCTGCTTTGGAGGGGTAACTTGTCTCGAACTCGGCTTGAAGGGGAGGGCTTCTTGCCTTACCCAAGAGGGAGGCATGTCCATCTATCTCCGCACGCTTCGCTATTTCCGTGCCTTCACTGGCCAGACGCTTCTGGCGGTGGCCCTCATGTCGGCCGGCATTGGTTTTAATCTCCTGAAGCCCTGGCCGTTCAAATACATCGTCGACGGCATTCTCGATACAGCCCATGGGACTGCCAGTGCCCATGAAATGGTGACGCGCTGGCTGGGTTGGACCTCGCCCATCGGAGGCGCCGCCATGCTCTGTGTGGCCATGGGGGTGATCGCCTTTTTCTCGGGACTCACCAATCACTTCTCAAACATCCTGCTCATTCGCATCGGCCTGAAGGCGCTTCTCCACCTCAGGACGCAGCTCTACTCCGTGATTCAGGCCCTGCCGCTGCAGTTTCATGATGCTCGTCGGAGTAGCGATTCCTCCTTCCGCGTTGCCTACGATTCCCAGTCGATTCAGACCATCTATAACAGGGGCTTTGCCACGATCTTCGGGGCGGCGGTCACGCTGGTAAGCGCTTTGGTCATCATGCTCCGAATGAACTGGCAACTGACCATTGTCTCCCTGCTGGTCCTGCCGCCTGTGGTCTGGTCGATCCGTCATTACGGCGATCGGATCCGTAATGAGTCGACGGCAATTCAGGAACGCGAGAGCGATCTGCTGGCGACCGTACAGGAGGGGATTGGATCGATCCGTATGGTGCAGGCGTTCGGACGTGAATCGTTCGAGGTGAGCCAGTTCGTCGGACATGCCACACGAAGCCTTGAAGCAAATTTCCGGATGAATATCACATCGAGTCGTAGTGCCCTCGTTGTCAGCACACTGATGGCACTGGGAACTGCTGCGATGTACGGCGTTGGTTCGGCTCAGGTGCTCCGGGGGGCACTGAGTCTCGGTGATCTGCTGGTTTTCGTGGCCTACCTTGCGACCCTCTATCAGCCGATCGAACAGCTAACCTATACGGCCTGGGCGTTGGAGGGAGCCGCTGCCGGAGCCCAGCGTTGCTTTGAGGTGCTCGACCGCGAGGAGGAGACCAAGGATGCCCCCGGAGCGGTGGCGATCACTTCCGCCAAGGGTGAGATTACTATGTCCGGCGTCTCCTTTGCGTATGATCCTAAGGCACCTGTTCTTTCAGGGGTCGATCTGGCGATTGCTCCGGGTGAGACGGTGGCCTTTGTCGGAGGTACGGGAGCTGGGAAGAGCACGATGCTCAGTCTGGTACCGCGTTTCTATGATCCGACCTCCGGTGTTGTCCGTCTCGACGGCCATGATCTGAAGACCCTCACCAAGGCCTCGCTCCGTTCCCAGATCGGCATGGTCCTGCAGGACACACTCCTCTTTTCCAGCAGTATTCGTGAGAATATCGCCTATGGACGCGAGGGAGCCACGGAGGAGGAGATCATCGAGGCGGCCCGTCGTGCGCAGGCCTATGATTTTATCATGGCTCAACCTCAGGGCTTCGACACGCCGGTCGGGGAGAGGGGAGGGCACCTCAGCGTCGGCCAGCGGCAGCGTCTCGGGATCGCCCGTGCCTTTCTGAAGAATGCCCCGATCCTGCTTCTCGACGAGCCGACCTCTGCCCTCGATCCCTCCACCGAGAAGGCGATCATGGAGACAATAGCAGAGCTGATGAAAGGGCGTACTACCCTGATCATCACGCACCGTCTCTCCACGGTGCATCATCTGGGGCGCGTGGTGCTGCTCGAGCATGGACGAATTACCGAGCAGGGAACGGGTCCCGAACTGCTCGCCTTGGGCGGCTCTTATGCCAAGCTTTATCATGCCGCCGGTCACGAACCAAGGGGAGTGGACCTAAAGGGAAAAAATCATGAAGCGTAAAAAAATCATCGTCCTCGGATTCATGGGGGGGATGCCCATTGCCGGAGTCATCTGGCAGCACATCCACTACATCGTCGGACTGCAGCGTCTCGGCCACGAGGTCTACTATGTCGAAGATACGCTGAACTATCCGTATGACCCCGTCGCCTTCAATATCTCCGACGATTATTCCTACGCTACCGAGACTCTCGGACGCTTGGCCAAGGAGCACGGTTTCGAGGGGCGCTGGGCTTACTGTGCCCGCTTCAAGGAAACAACGGAGAGCGCCGGGATGCCTCTTAACAAACTCAGGGACCTCTATAAGGAGGCTGATTGCGCGCTCAATATCTGTGGATCACATGACATGAACGATGATCTGCGGACGATTCGTCATCTGATCTATGTCGAGAGCGATCCCGGTGTGGAGCAGATCAAAATCGACCAGAGTGAGTCCGCTACGATCGACTATCTCAAGGAGCACCATCATCTCTTCACCTTCGGGGAAAACATCGGCACTCCGGCCTTTGCTGTGCCAACCCATGGATTCAACTGGCTTCCAACGCGTCAACCAGTGGTGACGGATCTCTGGTGTGCTGTGGCCGAGGCTCCGGCATTGGATCCCGTGGCCATGTTCACCACCATCTGCAACTGGTCCACCAGTGGCAAAAAGGACATCGTCTGGAGGGGTTCCAACTATCTCTGGAGCAAATCGCTCGAGTTCCTCCGTTTCGTCGAGGCTCCCAAACTTTCAGGGGAGCCGTTCGAGATGGCTACGGATATCAAGAAGGAGGATGAACGGGAGCTCTTCGAAAAGAACGACTGGAAGCTTGTGCTTCCCCACGACCTGAGTGTCGATTGGAACGGCTACCGGGATTATATCCGCAACTCCAAGGGGGAGTTCACATGTGCCAAGGACCAGTACATCCGTCTGAATACCGGATGGTTTAGTGATCGCACCGCCTGCTATCTGGCGGCAGGTCGTCCCGTCATTACCCAGGCCACCGGATTCACTGCCTTCTACGGGGGTAAGGAGGGGCTTTTTGCCTTCTCGACCATGGAGGAGATTGTGCACGCCGTTGCAGCGATCCGAGCTGATTACAAGAAGCATAGTCGTGCGGCTCTGGAGATCGCCCGCGAAGTCTTCGAGGCGGAGAAAGTTCTCTCCTCAATGTTGGAGAGAGCAGGAGTATGAGGTTTTTTTAATATGGAAACCAGAAACTCAGGAAAGAAATGCAGATGAAATAATTGCTGAATCCAGGGGGCCACTTTCCTGAGTTCCATATTGTTTTCTTTGTACTGATTCATGACTTCATCTTTCCCTCCAGTCTTTGTCGGATGCGGGTTTTCCGCCAAGTACCCTGAGGGTGGGGGGAATTTTTCCGTTCCGCTGCAATATCTCACGGGGTTGAAGCGCATGGGGCGTCGCGGAATCTGGCTCGAGGTGCTGCAGGAGAGTGACGATCCGGCCAAGGATGCCCATTGCATCCGTACCTTCCGACGGAGGATGACCTTGTATGGATTGGAATATTGCCTGCTCCTGCGTCCTCTGCAGACAACCCAGGGGCCTGAGGAACATCTCCCCGAGGCGATGAAGGCCTTTGGCATGTCAGTCGCTGAGTTAAAAGAGATGGCTCCCCATGGAGTCCTTCTGAATCTCAGTTATTCCATCAAGCCCCCCCTCACGAATCTCTTCGGGCGTCGCCTCCTTTGCAGCCTTGATCCTACCGAGGTTCTCTACTGGATGGATCAGATGGAGATGGGGCAGTCCTGGCATGACGAGTTCTGGTCGATCGGGCTGTGCATGGATCGGATCGATCCGCGATTGCCGAAGCCGATCGTTCCCTGGAAGAGCTACTTCCCGCTGGTCGATACGGAGCTTCTGACGCCCCAGCCGCGTCCTAAAGGGAAGCCACGCTTCACCACGATTGGCCAATGGTACTGGGATGGAATGATCATGATCGGCGGGGAGTGGAGGGACTACTCCAAGCAAGCCGCCTTTGCTCCCTACATGAATCTTCCGAAGAGGGTTCCAGAAGCCGTCTTTGAACTCGCTATGAATCTCAATCCTGATGATCCCGAACGGCTGCGACTGCGTTCCCTGGGGTGGAAAATGGCCACTCCGCATGCCCTGACAAGGACTCCGGTCTCCTATTACCGCTACCTTGCCGGAGCGACTGCGGAATTCACCGCCGTGAAGTTGGAGGCAATTATGGGTAGCGGTTGGTTGAGTGATCGGGCTGCTGCATTCCTTGCGTTGGGCCGCCCAGTCGTGACCGAACCGACGGGTGCGGAACACTTCCTCCCCAAAGAATCTGGAATGATTTTCGTTTCCAATCTGGAGGAAGCGGTTGAGGCGTCCCATCGAGTGCTTAAGGATTGGGCAGAGCTCTCCAAGGCGGCACGATCGACAGCTGTCGAATGTTTCGATTCCATCGTTAATCTGAAACTCCTGCTCGGAGAAAAGACCTGATTTTTTAGAATTCCAGGCAACATTTCCACCAGTTGACCGCTTCCGTGAAAAAAGCCTCCATTTCTTCGATCTCCGAAAAGTCATTTGGAAAAACCTCTTCCGGTCAAAATGTATCCCTGTTCACACTCAAGAATGAGAATGGGGCTATGGCAACCATCACGAATTATGGGGGGACAGTAGTGTCCCTCCTGATGCCGGATCGTCATGGAAAATTCAGCGATCTCGTGCTGGGATTAAGAACTCTTCGCGAGTATGAGGAGAAAAGCCCCTACTTCGGCTGCTTGGTTGGGCGATTCGGCAATCGTATTGCCAAGGGAGCGTTCAAACTCGGTGGGAAGAACTATCAATTGCCTGCGAATAACGGGCCGAACTCCCTGCACGGGGGGAAGGGATTTGACAAGGTTGTCTGGAGGGCTGTTCCTTCCGTGGCCAAGCTTGGACCATCTCTCAGACTTACCTACACGAGTCGTGACGGAGAGGAGGGGTATCCGGGAACGCTTCAGGTAACCGCAACCTACACTCTGACCAATAGAAACGAGCTCAAACTCGTCTATCGAGCCAAGACCGACAAGACGACCATAGTGAACCTCACTCATCACAGCTACTTCAACCTGGCTGGCCATGGCCACGGGGAGATTCTGGACCATGTCGTGACACTGCATGCAGGCAAGTTCACGCCTGTGAACAAGAATCTGATCCCGACCGGCAAGATCAGTTCGGTGAAAGGGACGCCCTTTGATTTACTCAAGCCCACAGCCATAGGCACCCATATTGATGAGGATGCCGCGCAGCTTAAGTTTGCAGGAGGCTATGATCACAATTGGGTGGCCGATAAGCCGGTGGGGCAACTTGGCCTGATCGCCAAGTTCGAGGAACCAAAGAGCGGTCGTATCATGGAGGTTTTTTCCACAGAGCCGGGTTTTCAGTTCTACACTGGGAATTTCCTGGATGGATCCCTCCGTGGGAAGGCGGGGAAGATTTACCACCGGCGCTCAGGCTTCTGTGTCGAACCCCAGCACTTTCCAGACTCTCCGAATCATAAGAACTTCCCCTCCACGAGGCTGAGGCCTGGAGAAGTCTATAAAAACACGATCATCTACCGGTTTTTGAAAGGGAAGTAACCTTTCGACCCGTTAAAAAGAACGACTTTCCCTTGTGAAGTCAAATGCCCCTTGGGCATACTTTAAGCCTCTCATCCACCCTCCCATGACAAATACCAGCCAAGAAAAGAGCAATACACCCTTCATTATTCTGATCAGTATGATCGCCGCAATCGGAGGATTTCTCTTCGGTTTCGACAGCGGCGTCATTAACGGTACGGTCGAAGCCATCAAGGTAGCTTTTCATTCCTCGGCAGCCGCCTCCGGTTTTAATGTGGCCTCGATGCTTCTAGGCTGCGCCGGAGGTGCTTTTATCGCCGGCAATCTGGCGGATCGCTTTGGCCGCAAGAAGGTCATGATCGCGACGGCGCTGATGTTCACCATCAGTGCATGGGGATCAGGGATTTCGACCTCTTCCGGGGAGTTTGTTTTGTTCCGCCTCTTCGGTGGATTTGCCATCGGAGCCGCGAGTGTCCTCTGTCCAGCCTATATCAGCGAGATTGCTCCAGCAGCCATCCGTGGACGTCTCTCATCGCTTCAGCAGCTTGCGATTGTTCTGGGGCTGTTTGCCGCCTTTTTGAGCAATTACCTGATTGCACTCGGGGCCCATGGAGCATCCGGGCACTTTTGGCTGGGGTGTGAGGGATGGCAATGGATGTTCTGGGTTGGAATGGTTCCCGCGACCATTTTCCTTTTTTCTCTATTCTTGATTCCTGAATCCCCTCGCTATCTGGTGGCCGCCGGAAAATCGGCTGAAGCCGCCACCATCCTGACCAGATTGATCCATCCCGACCATGTCTCCGAAAAAGTACGGGAAATCCAAGAGACTCTGAAAGCGGATCATAAGCCCCGCATGGCTGATCTCTACGATACGGCGAAGAAGAGGATTCACCCCATTCTTTGGGTCGGCATCGGTCTGGCTGCATTCCAGCAACTCATTGGTATCAACGTGGTCTTCTATTACGGAGAGGTTCTTTGGCAGGCAGCCGGCTTTACACAAGCCGATGCGCTTCTCCAGAATGTGATCAGCGGTGCGGTGAACATTATCTCCACGCTCATAGCCATTTCGTTGATCGACAAATTCGGACGCAAGCCTCTTCTTCTGGTGGGGTCCGTCGGAATGGCCATCACCCTTGGAGCTTTGGCTTATCTTTTCGGCACTTCCCCCATCGTTGATGGAAATCTGAAGCTTTCTGGAAGCAACGGCCTCTATGCGCTCCTCGCTGCGAATGCTTATGTTTTCTTCTTCGGTGTCTCCTGGGGACCGGTCATGTGGGTGATGCTTGGGGAGATGTTCAGTAATCAGTTCCGAGGGGCGGCTCTTTCCATTAGCGGTTTTGTCCAATGGATCGCCAACTTCGCTATTACCATGACCTTCCCGATCATGCTGGTCGGGATCGGTCTGGGTGGTTCCTACACGGTCTATGCCATCTTTGCCGTGGTTTCCGCCGTCTTCGTCTTCAAGGCGGTAAGGGAGACGAAAGGTCTCGAACTCGAGCAAATGGGGAACTGACCCTTTTAGAATCCAAACAAAAAGCCGGAGGTTTAATCCTCCGGCTTTTTTGTGCCCCTTATTCAAAGATGAACTTTGAGTTCGAGGGTATTTGCAATGCAGCGCAAGTCACCCGAGCGAGCAGTATGAATTTTACTGCGAATGAGCGGTGACGATGCGGTTTCCTGAAGGAACCTAGACGTCGAGGTTACGGACGTTCAGGGCGTTGTCTTCGATGAAGATACGGCGTGGTTCCACCACATCACCCATGAGGATGTCGAACATACGACCGGCCTCGAGGGAATTGTCATCGTTGAGTTCGACCTTAAGGAAGCGGCGTCGCTCGGGATTCATGGCGGTCTCGTAGAGTTCCTTGGCGTTCATTTCACCAAGACCCTTGAATCGCTTGATCTGGACACCGCGGCGACCGACTTCCTTGACCATCTCGATGATGCGGGGAATGGCAAAGATCTCGTGGGTGGTGTCGCCATCGATGAGGTGGAAGAGAGGAGTCTTGCTGTCGGCGTAGTGCTCGATCTTGAAGCCCTTTTTGCCAAGTTCCCCGATGAGCTTCTCAATGCTCTTGGACTGATGGATCTCAACCAGACGGGCACGACGACGACGGGCATTCTTGTCCACCTTGGTGACCTTCTCAACAGGAGTACCGTTGCTATTCTCACCATTCTCACCCTCGGACGGGTCGGAATCGAAGAGATTCAGGTCGATGTTCTTGGCGGTGAAGTCTCGGAGTTCCGTTTCGTTATGAAAATACTCGACGGTCTCCTCGTTCCCGCTGCGGATGACCACCAGATAGGCGGGAAGACTTCCCTCTGCGGTGCGGGCACCAAGGTATGCCTCAAACTCTCCGCCGAGCCTGCGGATGGCCTCGCTCGATTTCTCAAGCCGGTCAAGGAGCTCCAGGATCTCCTTGAAAGGGGCTGCGGCAATTTCCTTTTTGTCGGGGAGGGAGACAAGCTTGAGCTCCTCGGCTCCGAGGGAGATGAGGATGCGGTTCAGTTGGACGTCATCATCCACGTACTCCTCACGTTTCTTGCGCTTGATCTGATAGAGTGGGGGCTGGGCGATAAAGATGTGTCCGCGGCGGATAAGCTGCGGCATCTGGTTATAGAAGAAGGTAAGTAGAAGGGTTCTGATGTGGGAACCATCCACATCGGCATCGGTCATGATGATGATGCGTCCGTAACGAAGTTTCTCAATGTTGAATGCACCCTCTTGGTCTCCGTCACCGATGCCGGTCCCAATCGCCGTGATCATGGTCTGGATTTCGGTATTCTGGAGAACCTTGTCGAGACGCGCTTTCTGGACGTTGATAAGTTTGCCTCGGATCGGAAGGATTGCCTGGAAGCGACGATCGCGGCCCTGCTTCGCGCTGCCGCCGGCGGAGTCACCCTCGACGATGTAGAGTTCCGTGAGTGAGGGATCACGCTCGGAGCAGTCGGCCAGCTTGCCAGGGAGTCCTCCACCGGTGAGGGCGCTCTTGCGGACAGTCTCGCGGGCCTTGCGTGCAGCTTCACGCGCACGGGCTGCGGTGAGGGCTTTCTCGATGACCTTCTTGGCGACCGGAGGGTTCTGGTCGAAATGATCCATGAGACCCTCGTAGATGGAGGAGTTCACGACGCCCTCGACCTCGGTATTGACCAGCTTCACCTTGGTCTGGGACTCAAAGCGGGGATGGGGGAGTTTGACGCTCAAGACGGCGGTGAGGCCCTCGCGGACATCGTCGCCGGAGAGTGCGGGATCCTTCTCCTTCAGGAGGCCGTTGGCTTTCGCGTACTGGTTGATTGCACGGGTCAGCGCGGTGCGCAGACCGGTGAGGTGGGTGCCGCCGTCTGGATTGGGGATTGAGTTTGCGAAGCAGAGGATCTGGTCAGTGTATGAGTCGTTGTACTGAAGAACGGCATCGACAAAGATCTCGTCGCGCTGGCGGGAGATAACGATCGGCTTGGGATGGAGGACCTGGCGAGTCTCTCCGAGTTGGCGCACGAACTCCTGAATCCCGTGCTTGTAAAAGAAAGTCTCGGAGCGTGGGCGGTGCTCCTCGTCATCGCGTTCGTCCGTGAGGACGATCTCGATTCCAGGGTTGAGGAAGGCGAGTTCGCGGAGGCGTCCGGCGAGGCGCTCGAACTTGAAGGTCACCGTGATCGTGAAGATCTCGGGATCAGGAAGGAAGGTGACGAAGGTGCCGGTCTGTTTCTTATTCTTGAGTTCGCTCAGGACGGTGAGCGGTTGGGTGGTCTTCCCTTGGGCGAAAGACATGAAGTGAACTTTCCCCTCACGCATGACCTCGACCTTGAACCATGTGGAGAGTGCATTGACACACTTGGCGCCAACACCGTGAAGACCGCCCGAGTATTTGTAGGCTCCCTGACCGAATTTTCCACCGGCGTGGAGGTTCGTGAGCACGAGCTCAAGAGTCGGGATCTTGAACTTCGGATGAACCTCGACCGGAATGCCTCGGCCATTGTCACGGATGGAGACGGATCCATCGGAGTGGATGGATACCTCAACGCGTGAGCAGTAGCCGGCCAAATGCTCATCGATGGAGTTGTCGAGCACCTCAAATACGCAATGGTGCAGGCCACGCTCATCGGGATCACCGATGTACATGCCGGGTCGCTTGCGGACAGCCTCGAGTCCCTCGAGTTTGTCGATCTGGGCTGCCCCGTATTCCTCACCTCCCGCGGTATCCTGCTTTTCAGGGATATCGGAGTCGTCGAGGGGGATGATCGGTTCAGCAGGTGGTTTTTTGGCCATGGGAGAGTGTCGGGAAGGGGTCTGAATGCCCGGAAAGCAGGCGGTTTGTGATTCCGATTAGGGTAGGGATGGGCAAAGGACTGGGCAACGCTTTTTTGGTCATTTTGACCCAAAAACGCAGGATATGGGGAGTTCCTACAGATAGGGGCACTATATCTGGGGTTGAGAAAAGAATCTGGAACTCATCCGTAACCGATGCACCTCAACGGAGGGGCAAGCACACTCAGGATAAAATCTTCCTCCTTTTGATGGGCTCGCCCGCCCCAAGGCTCGGCATTCTGAGTTCCATATTCGAGATTTCAGCCTCAGATTGGTTATATGAAGGAATATGATTTTGTGGTGATCGGGGGTGGTAGTGGAGGTTATGCCGCGGCACGCACTGCTTCCTCGCTCGGGCTCTCCACGGCAGTGATCGAGGGAGGGAAGGATGTCGGAGGGCTCTGTATCCTTAGGGGGTGTATGCCAAGCAAGACTCTCATTGAGTCGGCCAACCGTTACCGAATCCTCCGCCATGTTACCGAATTCGGACTGAGCGCAGAAAAGATCGCCTTTGATGCGGAACAGATCATCGCGCGCAAGAGGCGTCTGATCGCGGAGTTTGCAGATTACCGAAAGGAACAGCTGGAGGGAGGTCGCTTTGATTTCATCCGCGGTCGTGCCGAATTTCTCGATCCATATTCCCTCCGGATCCACCTGCAGGGAGGAGGTGAACAGTTGCTCACTCTCCGGAGTGCCTGTATCGCCACCGGTTCCGTTATCAATAGTCCCTCCATTCCAGGAATTGAGCTCTGTTGCTCCAGTGATGACCTGTTGGAGTTAAGCAGGATTCCTGCTGCAACTGTGGTGTTAGGGGGAGGACCGGTGGCCTTGGAGATGGCCCATTATCTGGAGTCTCTGGGGAGCAAGGTGACTATCCTTCAGCGCAATACCCAGATTCTCACAGGCAGTGACCGGGATGTCGCCGATGCCCTTGCAGATGCCTTCCGTAGGCGCGGGATCGAGGTGCTGTGCGGAACACGCCTCCTGCGGATCGATAAGTCGGAGGAGGGGCGATCGGTTTACTTTGAACATGGTAATGGAGAGCAATGCGTGGAGGCGGAGATCGTTCTCAATGCACTCGGCCGTCGTCCTTCGATCCAGGGACTCGGTTTGGAAAAAGCGGGTGTGGCGCTTCAAGGCAATACCATTTGTACCGATTTGGAGCAACGGACCACGGCATCTCATCTGTTTGCCGCAGGGGACTGCTGCGGTCCCTACGAGGTGGTTCATATCGCCATCGTCCAGGGCGAGACCGCTGCAAAGAACGCCGCCGCCTTGTTGAAGGGGAGGGGGGCGGTCGCGATGGATTACCGGCTCAAGCTCTTTGCCTCCTTCACGGAACCGCAGATGGCCTCATGCGGCATGACGGAGCAGGAGGCGCGAGAGGTAGGCATCGACGTTCTCACGGCCGAATACCCGTTTGCGGATCATGGCAAATCACTTGTGAAGGGTGAGACGGATGGTTTCGTGAAGCTGGTAGCCGAGGCCAAGAGCGGCAGGATTCTCGGTGGGGCCGTCGTGGGTCCCGAGGCCTCGGAGATCATCCATGAGATCGTCGTGGCGATGGCCTTTCACGCGACTGTAGCGGAACTGGCACTCATTCCCCATTATCACCCGACGCTTTCTGAAATCTGGACCTACCCCGCGGAGGAGCTTGCGGAAAAGGTGAAAAGTAAAAATGAAGAATCCCGCAGCGAGACTCAGTAGTAATCAGTTCGACTGAGGTGCACGGGAACTCGCTCCGGATGCCTGTGCGGAGAGGGAGTTGGGATATTGGGTGGCGAGCAACTGGATTGCCCGCTTCGCCTCTTCAATTTTTCCGGACTGGGCCAGAATGCGTGCTTCGGCAAGAATGGCAAACGGTGCTCCGTAGGATTGAGGAAAACCCGTGGCAGCCTGTTGGTAGGCGCTCAGCGCAGCATCAGTCTTGCCGGAAAGCCGTGCATTGGAGGCTCGACCCAGAAGGCCTCCCACTGCGAGGGGGCTTCGTGGAAAACTTTCGGTGAAGCGGGAGTAGATGGCGTCGGACTCAACGATCTTGCCGGATTCGCGTAGGGATGAGGCCAGGAGAAGCATGGCGTCCGCAGCAGCCGGACTTTTCGGATATTTGGAGATCACGTCATTGAGCGCAATCTCTGTGGTCGCTCCCGAAAGC
>CAIZIQ010000232.1 GCA_903933015.1 uncultured Spartobacteria bacterium
GACATGATACGGATACAGGCATTCTGGGAGATGGGGCAACTCGCCCAGCCTGAGGATCGGTTTTCGCTCAGCCAATGATGAGCGTGGAGATGATGAAAATGCGCCTCATCGAAGAGCGCGATAAGAACGGAAGCATCCAAAAGTGAGATCATGCTGTCTCTGATTCCTCCTGTAGTTTGCGAATCAACTCTTGAGTAACGATGCGCCCTGAAGCTGGGATGACTTCAAATCCATTCTGAGGGTTAATAGGATGAGTGTGTGCTGGTCGCTCCATGGTCAGCGCCTTGCGGACTAGATCCGAGATGATTTCACCAGCGGTTTTCTTGGATCGGCTTGCTATTTCCTTGGCTGCTTCAAGCACATCAAGATCGAGATCTAGTGTTGTTCTCATAAGAATGACCATATCGCATCAGATGATTGATGCAATATTCCAAAAGTATTTTTCTCTGAGAAGGGGTAAAGGAAAGTTTTTTACCACAGAGAAGAATCCGAGGGGGATCCGAGATAGAGAAAGAGAGGGGAAACTAATGCATGTTTCAGTCATTGGTATGGAATTGACGGATTAAAGAATCCGTTGATGAGCGTGGTTGATGCCTCTGCAAGCTGACTTGCGAGAGCATCGACTCAATCACTGCACGATACGCTGTGCGGATCGACCCCATACCAATTTCCTCCTGCAGTTCTCCTATCAGCCTCGGCTGTGAACTCTGTTAGTCCTCTGTGGTAAAAAAATTCGATTTATTACCCCTGATGGAATCCGAAATAGTTGCTGGCATTGCCATAGCAAATATCCCGCACAAGTGATCCGACCAAGGCGTCATCCATTGGAATCTCCCCTCGCTCCATGTCCGTTCCCAGAAGATTACAGAGCACCCTCCGGAAGTATTCGTGCCTTGGGAAGGAGAGGAAACTGCGTGAGTCGGTCACCATCCCGACGAATCGACCAAGGAGTCCAAGGTTTGAGAGGGTGTTGAGTTGTGCCTCGATTCCCTCCTTCTGATCGAGGAACCACCAGGCGCTTCCATGCTGAATCTTTCCAGGCAGGGAGCCATCCTGGAAATTCCCCGCCATGGCCGCAAAGATATGGTTATCTGCTGGGTTGAGGTTGTAGAGAATGGTCTTGGGGAGTTCGTCGGTGCGATCCAAGGAATCAAGGAATGCTGAGAGTGCCTTAGCTTGTAACTGATCTCCGATGGAGTCGCATCCGGCATCGGGGCCGAAGGATTGCATGAGGCGGCTGCTATTGTTCCTTAGTGCTCCGAGATGGAGTTGCATGGTCCATCCTCGCGCGGCGTTCCATCGCCCGATTTCATGCATGACATTAGCGGTGTAGAGATCCTGCTCCTCTTGGGTGCATCTCTCTCCAGCCAGTGCCCGAGAAAAGATTTCCTTAGCGGCTGACTGGGCGTCGGGAGCCTGCGGAGCATTGGGGAAGCTATGATCGGAGAGTCGGCATCCGAGCTCATGAAAGGCGTCGTGCCGTTGCTTCAAGGCAGTCAGCAGATCATCCAAGGATGTGATCGTGTATGATGACGCGATCTCTAGTTTCGTAATCCAGGTACGGAAGGCTACGGGATCACCGATCTGGAAAGCCCTATCAGGGCGGAATGTAGGATAGACCTTTGTGGGCAAGTCACTCCTGCGGATGCTCTCGTGATGATCAAGCGTGTCTGCGGGATCGTCCGTCGTGCAGAGAATCTGAACCTTCTGCATCGCCAGCATGTCATGGACGCGCGTGGTGGAGAGGATCTTCTTGGTCTCTTGCCAGATTTCAGGGGCGCTCTCGCTAGTGAGGGGAGTTGTGATTCCGAAGTAGCGTGCAAGCTCGAGGTGTGTCCAGTGGTAGAGCGGATTACGGAGCGTCCGGGGTACAGTCGAGGCCCAGGCGAAAAACTTCTCCTCGGGAGAGGCAGAGCCCGTGATGTGAGATTCGGGAATCCCGTTCGCCCGCATGGCTCTCCACTTGTAGTGATCCTCGGCAAGCCATGCTTCCTGGAGATTGCCGAAACAATGGTTTCCGGCAATCTGCGCAGGAGAGAGATGGTTGTGAAAATCGATGATCGGCTGATCCTTGGCGTGATCGTGGAAGAGTCTCCGAGCGCAGTCACTTCCAAGAAGGAAATCATCGTGGATGAATGTAGAGGCTAGGGGAGGGGGCGTGCTCTTGCTCTGACTCATGATGAAAGAGTACACGGAACTGGCGGTGATTCCAGCAACTTGACCCAATTGGTAAGAGGGGAAGTTTACACCACAGAGAAGAGTCCGAGGGCGATCCTAGGTAGGGACAAAGGGGAAGGGTACAGGCCTCGAACGATTTGTAGGCATCAGCTTCATGACATGAAGCGGGAGCAATCAAGAAGATGCTCTCGCAAGCCAGCTTGCAGAGATATCTGTCTGATTGCTCTGACTGCGGTCGCTTCGCACCGCATGATGCCATCGATACCCTTTTCCAGTATTTCATCTCCTCAGGCCCTCGGCTGTTAACTCTGCAAGTCCTCGGTGGTGCAAATTTCGCTTGGATCCACATTATAACGTTTCACGTTTTCACCTTTGTAACTTTTAACCTCTTCATCTCCGGATTCCTCTTTCCCTCATATTTTTGCTTAAACCACAGCAAGCGATCGAAGAACTCTAATAAAATCTTATCTCTCCGGAGCGATTGATGGAAAGTTGCATTTGTTCGGGTTCCGAAGGATAATGAGTCTAGTAGTTGCCTCTCTCCACCAGAGAGGCTCCTTCATCACTTTCCCCAAATGAACCCCCGACAGAAAAGATCCCCTAGATCGAGCAGTCCTCAAGATGCCCCATCGCAGTCGGAAGAGATAAAGCGCATATCTGATGTTATCC
>CAIZIQ010000233.1 GCA_903933015.1 uncultured Spartobacteria bacterium
CGTTCTTACCGGTTACGGGACGGGCGCCATCATGGCCGTTCCGGCACACGATGAACGTGACCATGAATTTGCGACGACCTTTGGACTCCCGATCCGCGAGGTCGTGCGTCCTGCTGAACCGATTGAGGGTTGTTTCAGCGGGGAAGGAACCGCAGTAAATTCGGGGCCAATCGACGGACTCCCAACCCCTGAGGCAAAGCAGAAAATGATCGCTTGTCTCGAGGCGCAGGGAACGGGCCGTGGCACCATCACCTACAAGCTCCGCGACTGGCTCTTCTCCCGACAGCGCTACTGGGGCGAGCCTTTTCCGATCATTTGGGAAAACGGCTCTCATCGTCCCCTCACCCCCGAGGATCTCCCCGTCGAGCCTCCAGAAATGGAAGACTTTAAGCCGACGGGAACGGCTGAACCTCCTCTCTCGAAGGCAACCGAGTGGGTCCATTACTCCGTATCGGCACGCCGCGAACTCAACACGATGCCGCAGTGGGCCGGCTCCTGCTGGTACTACCTTCGTTACTGCGATCCAAAGAATACCCATCGCTTCATCTCTAAGGAAGCCGAGGAGTATTGGATGGGTGATAGCGGCAAGCCGGGGGGAGTTGATCTCTATGTCGGGGGTACCGAGCACGCAGTCCTTCACCTGCTCTATGCCCGCTTCTGGCACAAGGTGCTCTTTGATCTCGGCCACCTCACCACCCCCGAGCCCTTCCAGCGACTTGTGAACCAAGGACTCATTCTCGGCGACGACAATGTGAAGATGTCGAAGAGTCGCGGCAATGTGGTAAATCCCGATTCCGTTGTTGCCGAATATGGCGCCGACTCCCTCCGTCTCTACGAGATGTTCATGGGGCCTCTGGAACATGCCAAGCCGTGGAGCATGACCGGAGTGGAGGGAGTCTACCGATTCCTCGCCCGCGTCTGGCGCCTTGTGATGTCGGAGAATCAGGAGGGGAATTGGGCTCTCTCCGAGGATCTTGCCGATCAGGAGCTGACCAGCACACAACGCCGTGTTCTTCATGCCACCATCAAGAAGGTGACCGAAGATATCGAGTCTCTCTCCTTCAACACGGCGATCTCGCAGATGATGATCTTCACAAACGAGTTCACCAGTGCAAAGCCACGTCCGATCGAGTCTCTCCGGGGATTTCTACCTCTCCTGAGCCCGTTCGCCCCCCATCTGGTGGAGGAACTCTGGTCACACCTCGGGAAGAAATTTTCCGGATTCCCCGGCCTTGCATCGCAATCGGCATGGCCCTCATGGAACGAGGATTTCCTTGTCGTTGACGAGATTTCTTACGCCGTGCAGATCAACGGAAAAGTCCGGGGACATCTCACTATTCAGACAGCGGCGGACAAGGAGAGCGTCGAGAAAGCTGCTTTCTCCGATCCGTCGCTAGCTCCTTACCTTGAAGGGAAAGAGGTCAAAAAAGTCATCGTTGTTCCAGGGCGACTCGTGAATATCGTGGTTGCGTGATTCACTGATTCACTGACATACCTCTCTCACGGCCATACACCACATGAAGATCTCCACCACGCTCCTCGCACTTACCTTGATCACCTCTGCAACTGTTCTCCATGCGGATGAGGATTCTCCTCTTGAAAAGCAAATGCAGATCCTGGCCCGGGGAATGAAACATCTTTCCCTGCAGATCGCAGACCCAGCCAAGCAGCAGGAAAACGTGACACTGATCGAATCACTCAAACAGGCTGCGGCCGCTTCCAAGGGACTCGATCCCCGGAAGACATCCTCCATCCCGAAAGCCAATCAGGAGAAATTTCTGACCGGTTACCGTGCCGAAATGGACAAACTCACCGATGCCTTTAACCGGGTGGAGGTAGCTGTGAAGGCGGGTCAGTACGATGAGGCAAAATCTGACCTAGCTGCTGTTAACTCAGTCAAGAAAGAGGGTCACGGCGAATTTAAGGCCGACTAGGAGCGGTCAGGACTTCGAGGATGGCGAAGCCCTCTCATGCAGAACCGATCAGAATGCCGGTGATGAAGACAAGAACACCCCCTACGACGACCTGAAAAGTGGCGGCAAGCAGTGGAGTATCCATGTAGCGGTGACGGATCCACGCGATCACGGCCAGTTCCACGGCAACGACCGCGACGGCAACCGCCGTGGCTATTCCGAATCCAGCGATGAGGAAGGGAAGGGTATGACCAATTCCACCCAGAGTGGTCATGAGTCCGCAAACCGTACCTCGGATGTAAGGATGCCCCCTTCCGCTGATCACCCCGTCATCAGATAACGCCTCCGCAAATCCCATGCTGATACCGGCTCCGATCGAGGCGGCCAGACCAACCAGAAAGGCATCATGACTGTCCCTAGTCGCGAACGCGGCGGCAAAGACGGGCGCCAGCGTGGAGACGGACCCGTCCATCAGGCCAGCGAGCCCGGGTTGGATGTATTGCAGGATGAACATCCTGCGCTCCATCTCATGCTCCGCATCCAGTGCGCCGCTCTTCATCATTGAATCACGGAATCCCGAGGCCATCTCCTCGTGAGAGGCCTCCGCCAAGGCAAGTTCGTTGAGGAGTTTGCGAATGGTGATGTTTGAGGTTCGCTTGGCGGCGACTTCATAGAACTTCCGGGACTCATACTCCATCGTCTCCACTTCCTTGCGCACCTGATCTACAGGAAGTAGTCGTGAAAGCCAGATCGGCTTGCGAGTGACGAATCCCTTCACATCCTGCCGCCTAACAAGGGGAAGGTGGTCTCCGTAGGAGGCTTTGTAGATCTCCATCAGGCGGTGTGCATGTCCCAACTCCTCGTCCCTCATGGAAATCAGTGTCTGGGCCGTAGCGGGATAGCGTTCCTTCATACGCTCTGCAAATTCGCCATAGATGCGCGAGTCGTCTTCCTCCGCCCCGATAGCCAGAGCAAGAATTTCCTGCTCATTGAGTTCGTTAAAGGAACGAGCCATGAGTCACGAATTTAGCGCTTTATATCGTCAGCCAGGAAGCCGAAAAAGAGAGTGCAGGAATGAGCAGGTCCCGAGTTCCGGTTTCCATCACTTCAGGATGCTCCTGAGATCATCAGGCATACGCCCCTCATAAAGGGCGCGTCCGATGATGGCGCCGTGGATACCGGGCACCATGGCAAGCTCACGGATATCCTGGGGACCTGACACTCCCCCGCTGGCAATCAGATCACAGGGAACTGAGCTCGCCATTTCGCGCATAGCGGCGAGGTTCGGCCCCTGAAGCATCCCGTCGGTGGCAATGTCAGTGTAGATGATCGTTCGGATTCCCGTATTCACCGCCTCGCGGGCAAGATCGAGCGCCGTGAGTTCCATGGTCTCGACCCATCCTTTCACGGCCACCTTGCCATCCTTGGCATCAATTCCAACCGCCAGACAGGAGGGACCGAAGGTTCCAGCCGCTTGGGCAAGGAATCCCGACTCAGCCGCCTTGGTTCCTATGATGACTCGGTCTACCCCGGTGGCCAGTCCCGCCTCAATGGATCCGGCGTCACGCATCCCTCCACCAAGCTCACAGGGTACGGAGACCGCGCTGGCGATCGCGCGGATAACCTCGAGATTGCGGCTCTTCCCTTCAAACGCGGCATCCAAATCGACGAGATGAATCCAGTCAGCCCCCGCGGCTTCCCACTTCAGGGCCATGGAAACAGGGTCATCACTATAAACGGTTTTTCTGGCGGCAAGTCCCCGTTCCAAGCGGACAACCTGACCACCCATGAGATCAATGGCGGGATAGAGGAGCATGGGAAAGTAAAAGGTAAAACGAGAAGGTGTATCCTAACCCTTGAGGGAGGAGATGAAATTACGAAGCATCGCAAGACCGATGGTCTGGCTTTTTTCAGGATGGAACTGCACAGCACTGAGATTCCCCTTGGTCACACTTGCGGCAAAGTCGACGCCATAACTGCAGGTGGAGGTGATGACAGATGGGTCCTCGGGCACGGGATAGTAGGAGTGAACGAAGTAGAAATCGGGATTTTCCCCGAGCGCCGTCATGAGACGATCGGAAGGATTCCTAAGATGAAGCTGATTCCATCCCATATGGGGGATCTTCAGGCTCTGTTCCTTGGGAAAATGAACGACTCTGCCCTTGAGTACACCAAGTCCCTCGACACCAGGCGATTCCTCGCTGGAATCAAAGAGAAGCTGATAGCCAAGGCAGATTCCAAGGTAGGGGCGATCCTCGGCAATCCATCCCTTGATCACCTCCCAGAGACCCGCTTCACGAAGTTGACGTGCACAATCACCGAAGGATCCCACACCGGGAACAACGAGGGCGGAACACCCAACCGTGTCGGCGGCGTTCAGGACATGGATGCAATCCGCCCCGGAATGCTCGATGGCACGCTGTACGCTGCGGAGATTTCCGCTGCCGTAATCGACCAGTCCGAGAAGGGGCGTATTACTCACAGCACACCCTTGGTGCTGGGAATTCCCTTCACCCGCTCGTCATGGGAAACGGCAACATCAAGAGCCCTGCCAAGTGCCTTGAAAATAGCCTCGGCCATATGATGGGCATCGCGCCCTGCGAGGATGGAAACATGAAGCGTCAGGCCTGCCTGGACGCTGAGCGCACGCAGAAATTCCTCGACCAACTGAAAGGGAAACAAGCCTATTGACTCGACTCCCCGAGGAGCCTCGTAGGAGAGGAATGGTCGGCCGCTGCAATCAACAACAACGCGGGCGAGGGCCTCA
The DNA here is from genome assembly GCA_903933015.1 of uncultured Spartobacteria bacterium. Classification (GTDB taxonomy): domain Bacteria; phylum Verrucomicrobiota; class Verrucomicrobiia; order Chthoniobacterales; family UBA6821; genus UBA6821. The sequence goes on from CAIZIQ010000233.1 coordinate 4,681, forward strand.
TCCATGGGAACATAGGCGGAACCGTAACGACGGATACCGGCCTTATCCCCGAGAGCCTTTGACAGGGCCGCGCCGAGAGCAATCCCGGTATCCTCGACCGTGTGATGATAATCGACCTCGATGTCTCCCTTGGCATCAACGCTCAGATCAAAGAGTCCATGACGGGCAAAAAGAGTGAGCATGTGATCAAAGAAAGGAATCCCTGTCTTGATCTCCGAGTCTCCCGAGCCGTCAAGGGTGAGGGTGAGCCGTATTTCGGTCTCACTGGTCTTGCGCTCAATCGAGGCACTGCGTGTCGTAGCGGTCATGGCTTGGGGTTTGTTGGGGAAGTGGAGGATTTTTGTCCTGAAGAGGCCTGTGCTTTACTCAGATCATCGATCTGCTGCTGGAGCTTGGTATTCTTGATATTAGCAGGCCAAAGCTTCACGGAAAGCGCCAGTTGATCCCGAGCTTCCTTCAGCTTCCCCGCGGCAAGCAGTCCGGAACATTCCTCCGAGACCTTGATCCCGTCCCTCATCGGAAGCGTCTGCAATTTTACGAGTCTCGCGTTTTCAGCGACGACAAGCGCCTGCAGGGCATCAAGTGCGTCCTTGTTATTCTGAAAAACAGGAAAAAACTTGGTTCCGTTAGTCGCTGCCATGGCCATGGCGGCCTTGGCGGCAATGACCTCTTTGTCGAGGGACTCCTTCAGCATCTTGGCCTGATCGGCGGGCGCCTTGGCGATGGCATCCTGCCTATTTTTATCGAGCACACTGAAGTTTCCCTTCGCGGAATTCAGGTTCCCTTGGAGCACGCTGATTTGCTTGAGCGCAAGATCGACGGCATCCGGCATGACATCGGATCCGGAATAATTCTTCTCGATCAACTCATAACATTGGAGGGCTCCGACGGGATCGCCGGACGCAACAACCCCTTTCATCTCCGAAAACTTGATCGTGGCTCCGAATCCATAGGGATCATTCTGGATTTGTGCGGCAGTGATCCAAGTCCCGTTGATCTTGCGATCACCCAGCCTTAATCGTGAACGCTCCCCCTCAAGAATCCGCAAATCCTCTCGCAATTCCGAAGTGTGACGCGAATAGGGATATTGAGCCAGGAACTCGGGAATCTTCTTGTCGATCAGAAGGTCATAAAGCGAAGTCTCGAGTACCGTGGGTGGTGACGCCAAGTCTCCAAGATCGACGAAGACTTTGTCATCTTTCGGAATGGAATCGATTTTGACGATCTCATCACGGGACACTGTCTTCTGGTCCTTGATTGTCGGGGTAGCATTATATTCGATCACGACCTCCGAAGGACTCTGGCTCAAAATACTCCCCTCGATTTTGTCCCCGTTTTTAAGGGTAATCGTGTCGGCTTTCGTCAATCCAACGAAACCGAGCAGGGTGACGGCCAAGGCGATGATGTAGCGCTTCATATCTCTTGGCGGAGAGTAGCCGTTTTTGAAGGCGATGCCACGCTGAGTTTTACCTTTTTCACGATCTCCTGAATAAACTTGCGATGCAGCAGAACGCGATCGGAAAGACATCCCTCGGAGGGGGTTTCAAGCGTAAATGTTCGTTTGGCATGACAAAAGTGCAAGAGGAAGGCCTCCGGATGCCCCTTCATCAGGGTTGGGGTAATGCGACGCCGGATTAAGCCGTTGCGGGCGGAATGCCCATCAATCTTATGCCGTGGGTCCGTGTTCATCACCGCATCGATCTCTCGGCAGAGCGACTCACCCCAGTGAGGCCGGGCGGCAGCTATCTCATAAAGGTAAAACCCTCGGGCATCATAATCCTCATGAAGGGTTACTGCCGCATCGAAGGAACGTCTTTTCATCCACCTTAGCTGATCGCTCACCTGAGGGACCTTACGGGACTGATAGCAGCGGTTGAGATCCCTCCCCTCGGCATCAAACCGGATGTTCCGTTCCAATCCCCATGGATTAAGGCAGGGAAAGATCTGCCAGTTCCAGGAATATAAGGGCTTTTTTTTAAGCGACTCCTCAGCCCAACTGATGAGCGCCTCGACAGGTGCGGGTTCATCCCCATGGATCCCTGCAGAAAGATAGATCGAAGGCGCCTTAGGGTTCCAATTCTCCGTCTCGACAACCATCAGCGGGTATCCACCAGCTTCGCCGAAAATGGAAAGTTCAATGCCGTGGAGCCCTTTGACCAAATCGTGCCATCGTTGCATCAGCAAGCGGTAATCCCGTACCTGATCGGGATGAATGGCGGACTTGGACATTAGTGAACTCAATCGAGAAACCGCTTTTCGATCCCCTCGTAGGCATCGATACGCCGATCTCGGAGGAAGGGCCAATGGGTTCGCTGCGTGTCCATGAAGCCACGATCCAGATCGACGACGAGTACGGTCTCCTTGTCGGTGGGTGCCTCGGCGATGATCTGTCCGTTGGGAGCTGCCACGAATGTCCCTCCCCAGAATTCGAGACCATCACCACCTGCGGGTGCCTCGTGGCCGATGCGGTTGACCCCGCAGACATAGCATCCGTTGGCAAGTGCATGGGCACGCTGTGCAAGTTGCCAGGCGGCCTTCTGGTTAACACCATACTGATTCTTCTCGGAGGGGTGCCACCCGATCGCTGTCGGATAAAAGAGCACTTCGGAGCCCTGCAATGCCGTGAGTCGGGCTGCTTCAGGATACCATTGGTCCCAGCAGATCAGAACGCCGAGATCACCCGCACTGGTCTTCCAGTTTCGGAACCCGAGATCACCGGGGGTAAAATAGAACTTCTCGTAGAAAAGCGGATCGTCAGGGATGTGCATCTTGCGGTATTTACCGAGATACTTTCCATCGGCCTCGATGACCGCCGTCGTGTTATGATACAAACCGGGGGCACGGCGCTCGAAGAGCGATGCGATGATCACAACCCCAAGATCTTTTGCCAATTTGCCAAGCACGTTGGTGGTAGGGCCTGGAATGACCTCCGCCAGCTTGAAGTATTCATGATCCTCGCTCTGGCAGAAATATTCGCTCAGGAAGAGCTCTGGGAGGCAGACCACCATGGCACCCTTCTTTGCAGCATCACGGATCAGGCGGACTGCGGTTTTAAGATTCTCGGCCGGGGAGCTGACGCAGCGCATCTGGACCAGTCCGACACGTAGTAGATCCTTCGTTGTTTTTTTAACCGTCTTGGTTTTTTTCGAGGCCTTCACGGAGAGTTTGGAGGAATTGGTGGTTTTGGCTTTCTTTGGCACGCTTCCCTGCTACCCAATAGCGATCCAATGAAAAAGACACTTTTCGCCATTTCCGCAACTCTTTCCATGGCTCCCGGAATTGCCGGAGCTTCCAGCCCCGCCGATGCCCCCAAGGATATCCGCATCGTCCTCCATACTTCCAAGGGCGATATCCACGCCACCCTGTATGCCAGCAAGGCCCCGATTACCGTGGCCAATTACCTGAATCTTGCCCGCCGTGGCTTCTATGACGGCATCACTTTCCATCGAGTGATCCCTGATTTCATGATTCAGGGAGGCGACCCCACCGGCAGCGGCATGGGGGGACCCGGCTACAAGTTCGCTGACGAGTTTGCCCCCGGCCTCAAGCATGACCGCTCCGGTCTCTTCTCGATGGCCAATGCGGGCCCGAACACGAACGGCAGCCAGTTCTTCATCACCCACGTGCCGACACCGTGGCTCGATGGCAAGCACGCCATCTTCGGTGCTGTCGACAGTGCGAAAGACCAGGATGTCGTCAATGCGATCCGTCAGGGCGACAAAATCACCGGCATCGAGATCATCGATTCCCCGGAGACTCTCTTCGCCTCGCAGTCCACACAGATTGCCGCCTGGAACAAGGTTCTCTCCAAGTAAAAGGCCCCCCTCAAACAACACTTTAAAAGGGGGCTCCGGCCCCCTTTTTTCGTTCTCTAAAACACAACGGTTTCACCCTCCCTCAAGAGGCGAATCTTTTCATCAATCCCCAACGAACGGGCGTGGCCCAAAAGTCTGTCGGGGGGTTCTTCCAGCGGTTCAAATCCGAGCCGGAAGGTTCCGTAGTGCATCGGGATCATGATATCTGCCCCAAGTGCCTGGAAGGCCCTCAGGGCTTCCTCCGGATTCATATGGACATCGCGTCCGGTAGGCGCGTCGTAGGCTCCGATCGGTAAAAGCGCGATGTCGATCTTGCTACGTTCCCCGATTTCCGCAAATCCCTCGAACCAGGCACTGTCACCACAATGAAAAATGGTGCGACCGGCATACTCGATCAGGAATCCGCCGAATCCACGGTGCTTGTCATGAAGCATCCGGGCCCCCCAGTGCTGAGCCGGGGTGAGAGTAATCTTGAGTGATCCAAGTTCCATCGATTCCCAGCGACGAAGTTCGTGCACACGGTTAAAACCGAGCCCCTGAACCAGGCTGCCGACATGCTCGGGCACGACGATCGGCTGATCGGAGGCCACGGCTCGGAGAGATTTTTTGTCAAGGTGATCGAAATGGGCATGACTGACCAACACCAGGTCGATGGCGGGAAGTTCGTGGATCTCCAGTCCCGGTTCCCGGAGCCGCTTGATGACTTTCAGCCACTTCGCCCAGTTGGGATCGATGAGCACGGAATGCTCGGTAGTCTGGACGAGGAAAGAGGCGTGACCGATCCAGGTAATCCCGATCTGGCCAACGGTGAGTTCGGGCCGCTTCTTTTCGGCACTTACTCCCTCCCGGGGTGAGAAGAGCGAAGGAATGATCACTTGGGTGAGGAAGTTTCGCTTGTGCCACCCATCCCCGAGTTTCATGGAAACATGGTTTTCGGGACGGGGCTTTTTCAAGACTCTTTTCCTGAGTTCCTCGGTGCCCTTCTGGATAAGTTTTTTGACCATGTTCGACGCAACTGTGTCATAGAAAGAGTGTATGATTCAGAGCGAAAAGCAACGGCTGCGTGAACGGATGCGTAAACTCTCCCTGGAAAAGCCTCCGGGTAACACCCTCCCCTTGCTGGATGCTCTTTGCGGCCTCGACCACTGGAACCGCTCGTCCTCCATCCTTCTCTACGCACCGATTCTCAGCGAACCGGATCCGACATCTCTCCTTACAGAATCAGGAGGGCGTTCTTTTCTCTTCCCGAGAATGGCCGGAAACCACTTGGAGATCTACAGGATGACATCAGGAAGTCTGTGGATCAGCGGACCTTTCGGCATCAGGGAGCCGGATCCGGAAACTTGGGAACCCAGTTCAGCGGAGGAAGTCGATCTGGCTGTGGTGCCGGGTATGGCTTTTGACCTTGGAGGTGGGCGCTTGGGTAGGGGCAAGGGGTTCTATGATCGACTCCTCGGAGATCCTCAATTCCGTGGAGTTAAGATCGGTCTAGCCTGGGAGTGGCAGATCATCGACAAAGTCCCCAGGGATGATCATGACGTCCCGATGGACCTCCTTCTCACCGGGGGAAAGCTTCATGATCCGGGGAGCATGTTGGACAAGCCGCAGAAAAGAGGATAAGTCCAGAAAGCATCCAAATGCCCTCCACCTCCATACCCACCCCTTTTCAGAAGAAAGTCTGCTGGTCAGGCCTCACTGCC
>CAIZIQ010000234.1 GCA_903933015.1 uncultured Spartobacteria bacterium
GATGTGACACCTCCTAGCGCCAGCTCCAGTCCGGATACCGGTTTTAGAAGGATGATCGTTGCCTATAATACAAACTCCACCCCGGACTATACAGTAGGTACGGGTTGGACCCCGTCAGGCAAATGGATGAAATTCCCTGCAAATGCTTATTTTGATTCTGCTAGAAGCAGAGGGTTGCCGAGCACAATGAGCAGCGTCCACTTTGGTCTCACCACGGCGACCGCCTGCGTGGTTTACGGATACCTGCCCAATGGTCAGGCTAACTATTCTGGAGTTTCTCCCATACTGAAAGTGGTCTTCTCTCCAGGCTCTTTATCGGGTGGTACTTTTGTTGAACGCCCCGACAAAAAATCCCTCTATGGATTCGTGGTGAACAAGCTCGGGCATACACAGCAGTTTGCCGATCTCGCATCAATCCTGAATCCCAATAACTAGAAATTTAGCAAATGGGCGAAAAAATCGCATCAACTTCAAACCGCCGCAACGCATTCAGCCTGATTGAGGTGGTGCTGGCGATCGGGGTCGTAGCCTTCGCTCTGGTGGGGATCTTCAGCCTCTTCTCTGCTTCGCTGAAGACCAACCGCGACTCCTCGTCCCAGCAGGAGGGATTTGAGGTTCCTGCCATGGTCACCTCCTGGATGCAGAACACGAATGTATTCACCCCCACTACTCTCTCGAACATGTTCAGGACGAACTACACGTACAATCCTCCGAGGACGAATGCCTTCTTCGTCTACACATCGAACCCACCCGCCGGTTCGGTGACTCCTCCGGTCACCATCATGACTAATGCCACTCCCACTGCTCTTCCGACGACATTCAGTACCATCACCAACGGGATGCTCTATTATGTGCAGATTGTTCCATGCACCAACCTGCCTACCAATGTGTTCTCCAAAGCCAACCCTACAGCTTATTCCACTGGAGACTGGACAAATTGGCCTGCCTTCCCGGGGCATGCGATTGTCTACGCGCTGACTAGTCCCAAGCTGACCAATGCCTCGAATCTCTCCAACTCCGTGCCGGTCATCTCCTTTGACTTCATCATTCCTAAATGAGGCGACCCTCGCCATGAGAACTCGTGATCGATCCCTCGGCTCCCTACCCCGGGATGCCTTCACTCTTGTCGAGGTGCTGCTTGCGATGGCCGTTGCCTCGCTTCTGATGGTGACCCTTCTTTCGATCCTTTCGAAATCGATGGATGTCTCCAAGCGAGCCAATACCGAAATCCTCTCCAAGAGCTCTGCCCAAGCGGCGCTGGATGTCATGCAGACCGATCTTGCCTCGCTGTTGGTGAACCGGAATGCGGGGCAGGTCTTTGTCTGGACGAATCAGACGGTTTCCGGGGCTACTGGACTGACGCCCACGCCGGCCACTATTTATATGCTGACCACCTCCATGGAGGATTCCTACAGCACGAATTCGGGTGGGACAAATGCAGGTGTGCCCAGACTTGTCCAATATCAGATCTGCTATGCGACAAACTATGCTTCCTGGTCGAGCAAGTCGTTTGCTCTTTACCGCAATGTTCTTAATCCAACCAATACGTTTAATTCTGTGATTGGAACAAACGATCTCACCGGGGCGACTCCTGACTCCGCAAACAATCCCCTCGTCCCCAACGTTGTCGGCATGACCTGCACCCTCTACACCAACTATGGCGTGGGAGTCTGGAGCAATGCCGGCACGACCAACGCCGTCATCAACTCGACGAACTTCCCTCCCGGGGTGGTTCTCGAGATTTCCTTGACCGTATTGGATGAGGGAGCTCTGGCCCGATTCACAAACGGTTCAGCATTAGGGAACAACTCCTCCACTAACCTCATCCGCCAGTACGGACGCACCCTGATCAGGCGAGTCTCGCTTCCCTCTCCTCCCTAGACTCTAAAGCCTCTTCACGTAGCAGTCCGGGGAAAGTGTCGCGCAAACGTGCCAAGGCGCTAAAGGGTGAGGGGAAGATAACATCCACAGGATAGAATCTAGGGTAAAGTCTTGGGCTGGTTCTCCGAGTTCTCAGGACTGGATGACACGGCGCATCATCTTTGCAAACAAGCTCGAGATAGTGAGAAGTCGCATTATCTACCCAAGTAGATCAAAATCAATAGGTAGAACTGTTTAAGCCATGCAGTCGTGCATTTTGGACATCCCTTCAGACCTGCTTTTTCGCAATCTCTTAGCGTCTTGGCGACTTTGCGCGAGAACTTCTGTAAACTTTGATTTAAGTCTCATTGGGGGGGGGGGGATCACGATGCAGCTCAAACTTAAGCATATAAAAA
>CAIZIQ010000235.1 GCA_903933015.1 uncultured Spartobacteria bacterium
ACGATTTCCATAAACTCTCTGAATCCCTCGATTCCGAGCGACCAACTTGCCAGCAGGAAAAGGGAAACGGCTCCGGTGATCACAAGCAATAGCGCGCCGGCACGGAGCAGGATCGGTGCATGAATGAGGCCCGACAACCACGGCTGGGCAATCCAGCCGATCAGCCCAATGGGGAGCGAAGCCAGCAGGCAACGAACAAGGGTGCCGGCCATTGCCCGGGACTCGAGTGATCCCGAGACACGCGTCATGAGGACGTAGAGCAATCCGAAATTCACCGTGGCCGAGAGGGCGGTCGAAAGGGCAAGCCCCCGGTGTCCCATACCCAGACGGAAGATGAAGAGCCAGTTGAGAAGGAGATTCATCCCGATTGAAAGGAAACTGACCATCATCGGGGTCCACTTCCGATTGATCGCATAGAAGGCGGGTGATAGCACCTTGACGCAGGAATAACCGACCAGTCCGATGGCATAGTACTGAAGCGCCTCCGCCGTGTGCAGGGTATCGGCATCGTGAAACTTTCCGCGCTGGTAGATCAGGGCAATGATCGGTTGCGCGAGCACAATGAGTCCCACCGCCGAGGGAAGTGTGAGGAACACGGCAAGTCGCATCGCCTTGGCCAGCGTGGATCGAAATCGTCCCATGTCGCCGAGCGCCGAGGCTCTGGAGACCACCGGCAGTGTGACCGTGGCCACAGCCACACCAAAGACACCGAGGGGAAGCTGCATCAGGCGAAAGGCGTAGGAGAGCCAGCTGATCGGCCCATCCCCGAGCTTCGAGGCGAAGATGGTGTTCACCATCACGTTGATCTGGACAGCACTTGCGGCGATCACCGCGGGCAGCATCAGCAGAAGCACCTGACGAACGCCGGGATCACGCCAGTTGAAATCGAGGACGAACCGGAATCCCGCCTTGTAGAGACTGGGCAGCTGGACGGCGAGCTGAAGCAGACCTCCGATCAGGGTGCCAATCGCCAACCCAACCAGGGAGCGCTCCCCGAAATGTGGATCAAGCCACCATCCGAAGGCAACGCCTCCGGCAATCGATCCGATATTGAAGAAACTGGAGGCAAGTGCCGCGGCCGTGAAGCGGTTCACCGCATTGAGCATCCCCATCACCAAGGCCGCCAGGGAGACCAACAAAATGAAGGGGTACATGATCTGGGTGAGATGGATCGTGAGCGCTGCCTTCTCCGGCGGAAAACCCGGTGCAAGAAAGCCGATCAGCTGCGCCGCGAAGACCACACCGAGCAGGGAGACAAGGCTCATGAAAACCGTGGTGAGCGTTGCCATCTTGGAGGCCAGCTTCCAGGCAGAGCCCTCTCCTTCGGTCGCGATTCGCTGGGAAAACACCGTGATGAATGCCGTGGAAAGCGCCCCCTCGGCAAAGAGATCACGAAGCAGATTGGGAACCCGGAAAGCGGTCAAAAAGGCATCCATCCCGCGTCCTGCTCCAAAGAGCCCGGCAAAGATCAATTCCCTGGCGAGACCCAGGATGCGACTGAGCATGACCGCTCCAGCCACGACACCGGCGGCCCGTGTATTCAATCCCTCTTTATTTGAAGAATTCACACTCATCAAACAGCGGTTTCAGATGACTGATGTCCTGTTCCATGAAGGGATCCATAGGAAGCCCTCCTTAATCGATCCATGATGGCAACACCGATGCCTTCCTCGGGCAGGGATTCAGCCAGGATCATGTCCACCTTGTTCTGGTCAAGTCTTCGAAGCGCTCCGTAGAAATTGGCGGCAGCTTCCTTGAGATCACCCGAGCGGCTCAGGATCTCCACGGTCGTGAATTTCTCACAGACTTCCTGAGAGGGAGGAGTGAACGCCAATAAACCCAAAAGAACATCATTCGGAAGAAGATTCATGTCCGAATTCATGATTTGAAGCCTCTTTTTAGGGGCGTAGTGTCCAGGTAAACTTCCCGGACTATTCACAATCCGCCCCTGGGAAGCAATATGTCCATATTTACGTAATTCACCCTCAGTAATCGGGCCCGGTCGGAGAATACTGAAAGAGGGTTGACCCAGATTGACTTCAAGAGCGACCAGGGTGGACTCCATGCCGTGCTTGCAACTGCCTCCATCCAGAATCACTGAAATCGCATTCCCCAGTTCAATATGGACATCCTCAGCACTTGTCGGGCTAATTCGTCCAAAACGATTGGCGCTGGGAGCAGCCAGTGGTGAACCGAGGCGCCACAGCACCTCCTGAAAGAGCGGATGTGCAGTCACACGGACGGCAACCCTATCGGATCCTGCGGTCACCAGATCCGGGAGATCAGGGTGCTTGGGCAGCAGCAGGGTCAGCGGCCCGGGCCAGAAAACGGCAGCCAGTTTTTCCACCAACCGGCGCTCTTCCTCAGAACCGAAGACCGCAACCCGATCCAGCCATCCAGCTTCTGGCAAATGAACAATCAGGGGATCGGAAAGAGGACGCCCTTTGGCCTCGAAGATGCGGGCCACAGCCATGGGCTGGAAGGCATCTCCGGCGAGCCCGTAGACTGTCTCCGTAGGTAGGCCGACGACTCCGCCCCCCCAGAGAATCTCCACGGAAGCTGAGATCCCCTCCTCCCCGGCCAGAATCTGTGCACTGACGCTCAAAAGGATAAAACAGAAGTGGGATTACCGTGCTTTACGGAGCTTCTTTGGAGGCTCCAGACGGCTTGCGGCAGCTGCCTTGGTCTGGATTTTTCGGAAGGCGGCTAGCTTGGCAGCCAGCCCCTCATGGAGAAGCGAGAGTTGGGCGATCGCGAAGAGGGCGGCATTCTTGGCTCCCGCCTCACCGATAGCAAAGGTGGCGACCGGAATCCCCGCGGGCATCTGGACAATCGAGAGAAGGGAGTCGAATCCCTCCATCGTGCGACTCTTCACAGGAACCCCGAGCACGGGCACTGTCGTCTGTGCGGCGATCATTCCGGGCAGGTGAGCGGCTCCGCCCGCGCCGGCAATGATGGCGTGAAGTCCCCTTGCCTCGGCATCCTTCGCATAGGCAGCCATGGCATCCGGCATCCGGTGGGCGGAGACGACACGGTACTCGCATGGAACGCCGAACTCCTCCAGCAGCTCCACAGCGTGACCCATGGTCTCCCAGTCACTCTTACTCCCCATCACGACGCCAACCAGCGGGGCGGTTGTTTTGACTCCGGAGCTTTTCTTTTTGGAATTTTTCGAGGGCATCTGCTGATCGTATTCTGGTCGGGCCCCGCCAAGCAATCCGCTTCCCCCACTCATGTTTCATTCTTCGTGCCCTTCCGGCATGACGCGGGTAGGCTCACCCCATGAATTCGAACATCGTCCTCATCGGCTTCATGGGATGCGGAAAGAGCAGCATCGGGCGACGCCTGGCGTCCCGGATCGGCCATTCCTTCATGGACAGTGATGAGTTGATCATTGCCCGGGCCGGAGGCAAAAGTATCAGCGACCTGTTTGCCGAGGAGGGAGAGGAGCGCTTCCGTGAACGCGAGACCGCCGAACTCCGGGAACTCGTCGGGGTACAAGGCATTATCCTGGCTACAGGCGGGGGAGCCGTCCTGAGCCAGGAGAACCGCGACCTCCTCCGCAGCATCGGAACGGTTGTCTGGCTTCATGCGGATTCCGAAACCCTCTTTGAGCGCGCCACCCGCAGTCGCAAGCGTCCGCTTCTTGAGGTCGAGAATCCCCGAGGCACTTTCAATGCACTGCTGGAATCACGCATTCCTGTCTACGAAGCCACGGCCGAACTGAAGGTCCATGCCAGCGGTCTCTCTCACGAGCAGACCGTTGAAGAGATCGTCCGGGCACTTGAAGGAAGTGGCAAAGCGTCTTTCGGACCCTCCGGAGACTCTGCTTGTTCCGTTTAAAATTGACGGAGAAACCCCCGTCTTTTAACAATTCCTCATTCCGAGCGGCCCCCATCGCCGGCAACCCAACACCAATACCATGCCAAATATCGCCATCAATGGGTTCGGCCGCATCGGCCGTCTCGTCTTCCGTGCCATCGTCGAACAGGGGCTCCTCGAAAAGGGATATAAAGTCGTTGCTGTCAACGATCTCGTCCCCGCCGACAATCTCGCCTACCTCGTGAAGTACGATTCCACCCAGGGCGTGTTCAAGGGTGAGGTCCACAGTGAGAAATCCTCCCCTTCCGTGGAGGAGGACGACACGCTCGTGGTGAACGGCCACAAGATCAAGTGCCTCGCCGTCAAGGAAGGCCCCGCCGCCCTTCCCTGGAAGGAACTCGGAGTCGATGTCGTGATCGAGTCGACCGGACTCTTCACCGAGGGGGAAAAGGCCAAGGGCCACATCACAGCCGGTGCGAAGAAGGTCATCATCTCCGCCCCCGCCAAGAACGAAGATATCACTGTCGTCATGGGCGTTAACGACGAGAAGCTTGATATCTCCAAGCACAGCATCATTTCCAACGCCAGCTGCACCACCAACTGTCTGGCTCCCGTCGTCCACGTCCTGCTCAAGGAAGGATTCGGCATCGAGGAGGGTCTCATGACCACCGTGCACAGCTACACCGCCACCCAGAAGACCGTAGACGGTCCCTCCAAGAAGGATTGGAAGGGCGGACGCTCCGCGGCGATCAACATCATCCCCTCCACCACCGGAGCCGCGAAGGCCGTTGCCCTCGTCTGCCCGGAAGTGAAGGGAAAGCTCACCGGAATGTCCTTCCGCGTGCCGACCCCGACCGTTTCCGTCGTCGACCTCACGGTCAAGACCACCAAGGCCACCAGCTACAAGGAGATCTGCGCCGCCATGAAGAAGGCCAGCGAGACCTACCTCAAGGGTATTCTCGGCTACACCGAGGATGAGGTCGTCTCCAGCGACTTCATCCACGACACCCGCTCCAGCATCTTTGACGCCGGCTCGGGCATTGAACTCAACGACAAGTTCTTCAAGCTCGTCTCCTGGTACGACAACGAGTGGGGTTATTCCAACCGTTGCGTCGACCTGCTCCGTAAGATCAGCGCCTAATAACGGATCCCGATTCACGAGGGCAGGAAAAGCAGGTGCAATTCCTGACTTTCCTGCCCTTCTCTTTTCAGCCTGCCCTCAACTTTTTTAAAACACCTCATCCACACCATGGCCAAGAAAACGATCAAGGACCTCGACCTCGCCGGCAAACGCGTCTTCATCCGCGTTGATTTCAATGTTCCTCAGGACAAGCAAACCGGAGAGATCACCAATACCCAGCGCATTACCGCCGCTCTTCCCACCATCCAGCATGCTCTCGCCCAGGGGGCCTCTGTCGTTCTCGCCAGCCATCTAGGCCGCCCGAACGGCGAACGCGTCGCCAAGTACACGCTCAAGCCTGTTGCCACGAAGCTCCAGGAACTTCTGGGCAAGCCGGTGAAGTTCCTCGACGACTGCGTCGGTGCCGAGGTTGAAGCTGCCTGTGCCGCACTCAAGCCGGGTGAAGTCATCCTGCTCGAGAACGTCCGCTTCCATATCGAGGAAGAGGGCAAGGCCAAAGATGCGGAGGGTAACAGCGTGAAGGCTGATCCTGCCAAGGTGGCTGCCTTCCGTGCCAGCCTCAGTAAACTTGCCGATGTCTACGTGAACGATGCCTTCGGCACCTCCCACCGTGCCCACTCCAGCGTGACGGGAGTGGAACTTCCCTCCAAGGTAGCGGGCTTCCTGGTGGAGAAGGAACTGGCCGCCTTTGCAGCCGTTCTTGAGAATCCGAAACGCCCCCTGCTGGCGATCCTCGGAGGCGCGAAAATCGCCGACAAGATTCCCCTAATCCGCAACCTCGTGGAGAAGGCTGACGACATCATCATTGGCGGAGGAATGGCCTATACCTTCCTCAAGGTGCTCAACGGCATGCAGATCGGCAACAGCCTCTATGATCCGGCCGGTGCCGAGATCGTCGCGGAGCTCGTTGCCAAGGCCAAGGAAAAGGGGGCGCGCATCCATCTGCCGGTCGACTTCATCACCGGGGACAAATTCGCGCCAGACGCCAACACCGGCACGGCCACCGTCGAGAGCGGTATTCCCGATGGCTGGGAGGGCTTTGATTGCGGCCCCAAGAGCCGCGAACTCTTCGCCAAGGTCATCGCCTCCGCCAAGACGATCGTATGGAACGGCCCCTGCGGCGTGTTCGAGTTCGACATCTTTGCCGAGGGCACCAAAGCCATGGCCAATGCCGTGGCTACAGCCACGGCTACCGGGGCGATCACCATCGTCGGCGGTGGCGACACCTCAACCGCTGCAAAGAAATTCGGTGTCATCGACAAAGTCACCCATGCCTCCACCGGCGGCGGAGCCTCCCTGGAACTCCTTGAAGGGAAGGTCCTCCCCGGGGTTGCCGCACTCGACGAGAAGGCCTAATCTTTCCACTTACCATGGCACTACCACGCAAGAAATTCATCGCTGGAAACTTCAAGATGAACACGACCTCCTCGGAGGTCGCAGCCTATCTTGAAGTCTTCCGCCTGGAAACCGACAAGATCAACGACATCGACATCGTTCTCATCCCCCCCTTCACCTCACTTACCAAGGCTTCGGAGATCCTCGGAGGTGCTCAAAAGATCCGCCTCGGTGCACAAAACCTCTCACCGGAGGCCAAGGGGGCCTACACCGGCGAGATCTCCGCAGCAATGTTGCGTGATCTCTTCGTCCGCTATGCCCTTGTGGGACATAGCGAACGCCGTCGACTCTTCGGTGAGTCGGACGAGATGGTCCGTCGCAAGCTCGTGACTGCGCTCAAATCCGAACTGCGTCCCATTCTCTGCATCGGCGAGACTCTAGAGGAGCGTCAGGCAGGACAGGAGAAGGCCATTCTTGAATCCCAGCTTCGTACCGCCCTGGAGGGACTCTCTGCTGAGGAAATCTCCGAGGTCGTCATTGCCTATGAGCCTGTCTGGGCCATTGGTACCGGCCTCACCGCCACTCCGGAGCAGGCTCAGGAAGCCCACCTCTTCATCCGTGACTATCTCGGCAAGATGGCCGGCACCTCAGTCGCTAACAAGGCACGTATCCTCTACGGAGGAAGCGTGACTCCCGAGACAGCCCGTGAACTCCTCTCCCAACCCGACATCGACGGGGCTCTTGTGGGGGGAGCAAGCCTTGATCCCCGAGGCTTTGCGAAGATCGTGGCCGCAGCGGTTCCTGCCGACGAAAAATAAAATAAGTCTACTCGCTTCAAAAAGGGCTTCCGACGTCATGTCGGAAGCCCTTTTGCTTTCTGGTCCCGGATCCCTTGCTGGTCAGTTATCTGGAACTCACTTACCCACCGGATTCTAGATTCATCCTTTTAGCCTTCAGTCTTTTGTCTGCCGCATCCTGAGGGATATCTGCTGATCCTCGGACTTTTGAACGGCACATTGCACCCGTATAGCAGTGCCGTCCTATCGGGTTCCGCTACGCTGACTTCTCCGCGCCTCTTCCCAACGGCTTGGTTCGGATGATGCCTGGAATGACTAATCTGCGTTCCCACGCACCTTTTGTACTCGCTCACTCCCGTGAGACTCGGCCCTAAGGGTCCACCTCCGGTGCCTACAACTCGCCCTTCCCATGGGCTCGTTTATCCTTCAGGTTTCAGCTTTCAGCTTTCATCATTTTCCCCATGCTTCGCCGCTTTGCCTCACTCCCCGTGGTATTGCTGTGCGTGGTGACGATCACCTTCTTCCTGATCCGACTCTCACCCGGGGGGCCCTTTGACTCGGAAAGAAAGCTTCCTCCAGCCATCGAGAAGCAGCTTTTGGTAAAGTACAAACTGGATGGGCCCATTCTCCAGCAATACAGCGGCTATCTGAAGGATCTGATTCATGGCGATCTCCGACTCTCGACCAAGTACCGGAACCGTTCGGTCAATGAGATCCTGGCTCAGACTCTCCCTGTCACCCTGACGCTAGGTGCCCTGGCTCTCCTGATTGCGATCCTTGCAGGAGTCTGGCTGGGAGCCTTTGCAGCAGCACGACCCGGAACCTTCGCCGAAGGAAGTGCCCTCGCCCTGACACTGCTGGCGATTTCACTCCCCTCCTTCGTGCTCGGACCACTCCTGATCCTGATCTTTGCCATCAAACTCGCCTGGCTCCCCGTTGGTGGTTGGGGAACGCCCCTCCAACTGATTCTTCCAGCCGTGACTCTGGCGATACCGTATGCGGCCGTTATTGCACGTTTGCTCCACGACAGCCTCAGGGAGACGCTGTCTGAGGATTTTGTCCGCACAGCCCGTGCTAAGGGACTTTCCGAGCGCGCGGTGGTTTACCGTCATGCCCTGCGCGTGGCAATCCTTCCAGTGATCTCCTACCTTGGTCCTCTCGCAGCGAATCTTCTCACCGGTTCGATCGTCGTAGAAACGATCTTTCACATCCCCGGGGCGGGAGGATTCTTTGTGAACTCGATCCTGAACCGTGACGGTTTTCTGCTTGGAGGGGTCGTCATCGTCTATTGCGTGCTGCTGGTGATTTTCAATCTCCTGGTGGATCTCTCCTACCGACTGCTTGACCGGAGAATCAGGGAATCATGATCCACTCATTACCACGACCGGCACGGATCCCCGCTCTGATCCTCGGGATCATGATAGGATCGGTCCTGTTCCTCCCCTTACTCTTTCCCTCCTCCTACGCCCTCCCTGGAGCAGAAACCTATGCTCCTCCCGGCCTGGCTCACCTCTGTGGCACCGATCTGAACGGCCGCGATCTCCTCTTACGGATCCTTGAGGGTGGACGGATCTCCCTGCTGGTCGGCATCTGCGGTGCCGCGATCAGCCTGATCATCGGAACTGCCTACGGACTCATTGCAGGATCAGCACGCAGTTCGGTCGACAACTCCATGATGCGCTTTGTCGACATCCTCTACTCCGTTCCACGTCTGATCTTCATCCTGATCTTCATCAATGCCTTCAATGAGCGCTTGCAACTTGCCGCGAACAGCCATGGCTGGGACTGGCTTGTGGGATCCTCCCGCCTTGTCATCCTGATCCTGAGTTTGGGCATCATCGAATGGCTCACAATGGCGCGGATTGTCAGGGGGCAGACACTAACCTTAAGGGAGCGTTCCTATGTCGCCGCAGCCCGGGTTCTGGGAGAAGGTTACTGGACGATTCTCCGGCGTCACCTGCTCCCCAACTTGGCGGGGATCATCCTTGTCTATCTCACCCTGGCCATTCCCTCCGTCATCATTGACGAGGCCTTCCTGAGCTTCCTGGGTCTAGGCGTCCAGGCTCCCCAGTCGAGTTGGGGCTCCCTCCTCTCCGAGGGAGCTGCCTCCATTAACCCCCTCAAGGGTGACTGGTGGCTGATCCTTTTCCCCTCCATTGCCCTGCTGATAACCCTCCTCGCTCTCTATTCACTGGGCGATGCCTTAAGACGATCCATCTCGGCAAAGGGGCGTTGATAAATATGGAACTCAGGAATAAATAGCTGCCTGAGAAGATTAAGTCTGATTCATTCCTTGGCATCTTTCCTGTCTTCCTGCTTTCCATATTAATTCTCTCCTGCTCCCTTCTTGCCCGATCCCGTGAAAAACAGACACGATAGCGGCATGAGTGAAGCCGCCGCACGATCGATCGTGGAGCGCCTCCGGACCAAGGGGTTCGAGGCCCTCTATGCGGGCGGCTGCGTGCGTGATCGACTCCTCGGCTTAGAACCCCACGATTACGATGTCGCGACCAGCGCACGTCCGGAAGAAGTTGAGGCACTCTTCCCACGGACAGTGCCGGTCGGGGCCCAGTTTGGCGTGATCCTCGTGCTGGAAGGAGGTGCCGAGATTCAGGTGGCCACCTTCCGCGGTGATGGTGCCTACCACGACGGTCGGCATCCCGAGAGTGTTCACTACACCGATGCCGAGGGGGATGCCCGCAGGAGGGATTTTACAATCAATGGACTCTTCTTTGATCCCACAGAGGACAACGTGCTCGACTATGTCGGTGGCCGAGACGATCTGCAGAAGCACCTTATCAGGGCTATAGGGAATCCCTCCGAGCGCTTTGCCGAGGATAAGCTGCGCCTCCTCAGGGCCATTCGGTTTGCCACGACCCTGGGATTCTCGATTGATCCCGGGACATGGAGCGCCCTTCTGGAATGGGCCCCGGAAATTCATGCGGTGAGTGCCGAGCGGATCCGTGACGAATTCTGCAAGATCCTCCTCTCCCCGAATCGCCTCCACGGATTTGATCTCCTTGATCGGAGCGGCCTCCTCCGAATGATACTGCCTGAGATGGAGACACTCAAAGGATGCGATCAGCCGCCTGAGTTCCATCCCGAGGGTGATGTGTTCGTACACACCCGCCTGATGCTCTCCCTGCTCCCCACCAAGGTATCGCTGCCGCTGGTACTCTCGGTGCTTTTCCATGATCTGGGGAAACCACCGACTCGTCTAGTCGATGAGACGGGACGGATCCGATTCAACGGTCATGAGGGAGTCAGCGCCGAGATGAGCCTCAAAATCATGCAGCGTCTCCGCTTCCCCAATGAAGTGATCGATGCCGTGATTCCCTCCGTCCGTCTGCACATGAGCTTCAAGGATGTGCCGAACATGCGCGTCGCCACCCTTAAGCGGATGATGGCACGTCCGACATTTGATGATGAATTGGAGCTCCACCGCGTCGACTGCCTGGGGAGCCATGGAATGCTGGATAACCACGCTTTGCTAATCGCGAAGCGTGAAGAGTTCTCCCATCTACCACTGATCCCCCCTCCCCTGATCAATGGGGACGATCTCATCACTCTGGGATGGAAACCGGGAAAACGATTTTCCCAAGTCCTCCAGGCCGTCCAGACCCGCCAACTGGAAGGAACGCTCAGCTCCCGCGAGGAGGCGCTCTCATGGATTGCCTCGGAATATTCCGAGTAGAAAGTGGTGGGCAGTGAGGGGATCGAACCCCCGACCAACTCGGTGTAAGCGAGCCGCTCTACCGCTGAGCTAACTGCCC
>CAIZIQ010000236.1 GCA_903933015.1 uncultured Spartobacteria bacterium
AATGCCAAGAGATTGGAATGTGGGAAGTGAGTGTCCTAAAAGTCTAACAGGCTTCAGTCTATCCACCTTTTCTAGCGGCGGCGTTTGGCACCGTAGCTGTACCCCTTGAGGGTACGGGCTCCGCGGATGTTCTTGAGAACTTTGGCTGCCTCATCCTCCTGGAAGAGCATGGTGAAGAGGTAGGGGAAGTTCTCCAGCTTCTCACGGGGAACCTTCTGCGCGATGAAAGTCTCGATGAGCTTCACATGGGGAAGTTCCTCGGCCGTCATGATCGTGAAGGCATCACCCTCGCTCTGGGCACGGCCGGTACGACCGATGCGGTGAACATAATCCTCGGGGTGCTGGGGCACATCATAGTTGATGACATGACTGACACCGGCGATATCGATGCCGCGCGCGGCGATATCTGTGGCGATCATCACCTCGTAGCGGCCTGTCTTGAAGCCCTCGAGTGCATCCACGCGCTCCTGCTGGGAGCGGTTGGAATGCATGACGGCGACCTTGTGCTTCTCGTTCTCGAGTTGGCGGGCAATACGGTCGGCACCATCCTTGGTTCGGCAGAAAATGATGACGCTATGGTATTCGGTGCGGTCCAGCATCGCCTTGAGCAGGTCGAACTTCTGGGCGGCAGCCACAGGATAGAAGGCATGCTTGACGGTCTCGGCTGCAGAGCGGCGGGCACCGATGGAGATCTTCTCAGGGTTGCGGAGACACCAGGAAGAGAGGCGCTCGATCTCCTCGGGAATGGTGGCCGAGAAGAAAAGGGTCTGACGCTCCTTGGGGCATTTCTCAACGATCCGGCGAACATCAGGGAGAAACCCCATGTCGAGCATCCGGTCGACCTCGTCGAGCACCAGAATTTCCAGATCGGCGAAGGTGATCTCTCCCTGCTGCATGAAATCCAGAAGACGCCCCGGCGTGGCGACGATGATATCGGCACCACGGGCCAACGCTTCGCGCTGGGCACCGTAACCGACACCTCCAAAAATGACGACGGTCTGCAGGTCGGTGAAGACCGAGAACTCCTTGAAGGCCTCCTCAACCTGAAGGGCGAGTTCACGGGTCGGCTCCAGGATCAGGCAGCGGGTCTTGCCATTCGATTTTCCAAGCCTGCTGAGAATGGGGAGTCCGAATGCGGCAGTCTTACCCGTGCCTGTCTGAGCGGAGGCTATGAGATCCCCCCCTTTCATCGCGATGGGAATGGCCTGCTCCTGAATGGGCGATGGCTCGACATAACCCATCCGCTGAGCGCCGTGGACAACGGCTTCTAAGAGTCCAAGATCCTGGAATGACATGAAGTTAAGAAGGTAGCAGCTAGCGGAGATCGCACCAGCTAATAAGAGACGGCTTCCCACGCAGTGCTAGGGCACCATGATATCCTCCGTCCATCTTCCAGGGGTAGGTATTCCATTCCTCCTTTCCGGTCACGACACGCAACGGCACTTCATCGCCCGGAAGAACCCGCGTTGTCTCCAGCAGAGCAGACATCCCACGACCATCCCCCTTGATGGCTGCCTCCCTGCAGGTCCAGAGCCGAAAGAAACGTTCGTTTGTACCATCGCTCTCCACAAGGGAAGCCTCTTGCCATGAAAAGAATCGCCGCGCCAGTGCCACGGTATCCACCGAGCGTTCTGATTCCAGATCCAATCCGAGAGGAGACGAGGCAAAGGCGATCATTACCAAATCACCACTGTGGGAGATGCTGAAATGAAGGTCTGCCAGTTCACTGAGGGAAGGTTTCCCCCCCTCTCCAACGATAAGAGGAATTTCATCCGGAGCTATCTCCAACCAACCCGATAGGGTGCCGCGCAGCAGACGTCTCCCCGCCAGAAAGCGGAGTTTTGTTTCTTGGGAATTGATGGAATCCGCATGCTTATTTTCGGCAGTGCTGACGGTAACTTCCGGATATATATCAAGCCTCGCGACGACAACTAATACTTCTCCAGCAGCAGGAGCATTGCTGGAAATCATAGTTAATGGGTTAAGAAATCCCGCAGGTGCCGATAATTTATTACTTGTCATGAAGCGATCCTTATAAAATAACAAACATCGATATGGATCTCACCAAAATTAATACTAGCGCTCTGCGCAGTCTCATGAAACTCACCGAGCGCAAGGAATCGCTCGTTAATGAAATCGAGAAGATCGAGGCCCAACTCGTCTCTCTTTTCGGAGGTAAAGCCGTTCGCGCCACCGGAAAGCGTCGCGGTCGTCCTGCCAAAAAGGGCCGTCCCGCAAAGAAAGGCCGCCCTGGACGTCCTGCAGGTAAAGCTAAGAAGGCAACTGCCGCCAAGGCCAAGACGCGCGCACCCCGTGGCACGCTCAAGAAGAAGATCGTCGCCGCCCTCAAGGTCGCCGGTGATGCCGGAATGAAGGTCGCCGATCTCTCCAAGAAAATTGGGGTCAAGAATGCCAATGTGCACGTCTGGTTCAGCAGCACGGGCAGCAAGCTTCCAGAGATCAAGAAGGTCGGCAAAGGCCGCTACAAGATCGATCAGAAGAAATAGTTCAGAAGCTAAGTCTTTCCCAAAAGGGGCGATCCTTAAATCAGGATCGCCCCTTTTTATTTTCGGGAATGATGGATGGGTTTCCCAAGTGAAAGATGGGGGAGTCCTTACTTTCTACGAACTGCGATGCGACCGATGGGATCCCCCTTCGCCAGGA
>CAIZIQ010000237.1 GCA_903933015.1 uncultured Spartobacteria bacterium
CCCGCTCTCGATCCGGAGGAGTCCGAGGAGGCGCCTGTCGCCCCCGTCGCCGATCTCCCGGCTCCCAAGATCATTGATGCCAGCGTTCCCGCCCCCGCCCGGAAGCCGACCCTGGCAGAGGTGATGAAATCCAAAACCAAGGGATCCAAGGAAAGTGGCTCGCCAAAACTCGAGGGAGGACTCACCGAGGTGAAATTCGACGAGTACACCCTGCCTGGCTTCGAGCTTCTCGAAACCTACGACGATGAGGCGCATCAACCCGCCGATCCGGCTCAACTCCAAGGCGTGCAGAAAATCATCCTCGATACTCTTGCGCAGTTCGACATCGAGGCCTCGCCCGGGGACATTACCAAGGGACCGACGATCACCCGCTACGAGGTTTATCCCGCCATCGGAGTCCGTGTTGAGCGCATCTCGGCGCTTGAGAAGAATCTGGCCCGCGCCACCCGTGCGGAGCGAATCAACATCCTTGCCCCGATTCCCGGCAAGGACACGGTAGGTATCGAGATTGCCAACTCCAGCAAGGTGAAGGTCAGTATCCGTGAACTCTTTGAGAGCGAGGCTTGGGAGTCGACGAAGGCCGCGTTGCCGCTCGCGTTGGGTAAGGATGTCTACGGACATGCGATCATCGCCGATCTCGCAGCGATGCCTCACCTGCTGGTTGCCGGTGCCACGGGTAGCGGAAAGAGCGTCTGCATCAACTCGATCATCACGAGCCTGATTTTCAAGCATACGCCGGAGACGCTCCGATTTATCATGATCGATCCCAAGGTGGTCGAGATGCAGGTCTACAATGATCTGCCCCATCTCGTGACCCCGGTGGTGACCGATCCCAAGAAGGTGCTGCTGGCACTGCGCTGGGTGGTCGATGAGATGGAGAAACGCTACGCCATCTTTGCCAAGGTCGGCGTCAAGAATGTCCTCGGATTCAACAGTCGCCCGAAGGCCGAAAAGCCTCCGATTGAGGAAGTTGACAAGGCGGGTGATGGGGATGAAAAAGCCAAGGAGGCCACGGATGAATCAATTCCTGAAACCGAAATCAGCGCCGAATCTGCCGCCGAGGAAGAGCCCGAAGTGGTGGTTTCTCCGAAGGACGGAGATGACATCCAGATCCCCGAGCGAATGCCGTATATCGTGGTGATCGTGGATGAGTTGGCCGATCTCATGCAGACGGCTCCGGCCGATGTCGAGGGAGCCATTGCCCGCATTACCCAGAAGGCCCGCGCCGCCGGCATCCACATGATCGTGGCAACCCAGACTCCACGATCCAGCGTGGTCACCGGCGTCATCAAGGCCAACATCCCTTCGCGTATCGCCTTCCAGGTAGCTTCCGGTCTCGACAGTCGCGTGATCCTCGACATGAACGGAGCGGAGAAGTTGCTGGGTAAAGGAGACATGCTCTATCTCCCTCCAGGCAGCGCCAAGTTGACGCGTGCCCAGGGAGTGCTCGTCACCGACGACGAAATCCACCGTGTGGTGGCCAACCTGGCCGCCCAAGGAAAACCGGTCTTCGAGGCAAGCATCTCCGCCAAGCTTTCCAGCAATATCATGCCGGAGGACGAGGTGACCGACGAGGAGGAGGATCTGGTCGACAAATGCCTCGAGATCATCCGTCAGGAAAAGAAGGCCTCCACCTCGATGCTTCAGCGACGACTTCGTCTCGGATACACACGGGCCGCGCGCGTCGTCGACATTCTCGAGCAACGTGGCATTCTGGGACCCAAGGATGGGGCCAAGGACCGCGAGATTCTCGTCGATCTGGATGGTTTGGACGATTAATCGACCGATCACCTTCCCAGCCGCTCATTTTTCAGCATGTTTTTTCAACCCATCGTTATTCCAAAACCGCTCGGTCCGCTCCTGCGCGGTGCCAGGGAGTCCCGTGGACTAACGATCGAGGAGGCGGCCCGTTCCGCCCGACTTTCCGAGTCTGAGATCAAACTCATGGAATCTGATCGATTCGAGGAGTTGCCCTCAGGGCGTCTCCAAGCCGTGACCTATGCCCGGAGTCTGGGGCTGGATCCTCTTGCGATCAGGGATTCGCTTCCTCCGATGCCGGCATTGGTGCCGAAGGGCCGGCGGTACATCGCGAATTATTCCCGACCACTGAAGCCGCCGTTTCGCTTGAATCTGGAACTTCTGGCCCCTCTGGCCCCCTTGGGTCGTGCCGCGGTCTATCTCCTGCTGGCAGCCACCTTTTTCAGCACCTGGGGCATGATGCGTCAACTCTCCCGAGTCCGCTCCATTCCGTGGGTTACCAGCAACAGCACCCTCTCTTCCTTTCAGCCATGATGACCACGCCCACCACCACCGAAACCCGCAAGATCGGGCTCATCAGCCTCGGCTGTGCCAAGAATCTCGTTGATGCGGAGATCCTGCTCGGCGATGCCAAGCGTCACGGGTACGAGTTGACCACGGAAACCGACGAGGCCGATGTCGTGCTGGTCAATACCTGCGGGTTCATCGATCCGGCGAAGGAGGAGAGCATCGGCGCGATTCTGGAGGCCCACCGCCGCCGTCTGCACGGTGCCAAGGCCGGACAAAAGCTCGTCGTGGGGGGGTGTCTTTCCCAGCGTTACTCCACCGATCTCGCCACCCAGCTCCCCGAGGTCGATGCCTTCCTCGGACTCGATGAGATCAAGAATGCCGGATCGTTCTTTGATCGCCTCCTCGATGAAGATGAGGCCAGGGAGGGGGCACTCGTGGAGGTTTCCCGGCGCGCCGCCTACATTCCCGACTACGACACGCCGCGTGTCCGCCTCACCGCCTCACATACCGCTTATGTAAAGATCGCCGAGGGGTGTAATCATCCCTGCTCCTTCTGTGTCATTCCGCGGATGCGCGGCCGTCACCGCAGCCGCACGATCGATTCGGTGGTGAAGGAGGTCGAGGGACTCGTCGCCTCCGGTGTGAAGGAAATCAATCTGATCAGCCAGGACACCACCTACTACGGCATGGACCTCTGGGAGGAGAAAGCGGGGCCGCGTCAGCCCGTCGATGCAGCGAGGGGCCCCGGGCTACCTGCCCTGCTGGATGCCCTTTCGGCGATCCCCGGCGAGTTCTGGATCCGCCTGCTCTACACCCATCCGGCGCACTGGAGTGACGACATGATTGCAGCCATCGCCCGTAACCCCAAGGTGGTCCGCTACGTCGATATGCCGCTCCAGCACATCCATGACACGATGCTGGACGCGATGCGCCGCGAGACCGACCGTGGCCACATCGAGCGTCTCATTGATCGGATGCGTGCCGGGATTCCGGGCCTGACCATCCGCACAACCTTCATCGTCGGCTTTCCCGGGGAGGCAGAGGAGCACTTTCAGAGCCTGTTGGAATTCATGAAAGACCGGCGTTTTGAACGCCTCGGTGTCTTCAATTATTCCAAGGAGGAGGAATCCCGCGCTGCGAAGCTGCCGGGTCAGATTCACGGCGGCACCAAGAAACGCCGTCAGCGAGAGGCGATGCTCGTCCAGCAGGAGATCGCCGCGGAGCATGCCTTGGCCCAGGTAGGGAAGGAGATGACGGTTCTTGCCGACACCACACTGTTGGGACGCACCGAGGGGGATGCTCCTGATGTCGATTGCCGCGTCCATTTCATGAAACCCGTTGAGGCGGGCACTTTCCATCGGGTCCGTGTCACCGGAACGCGTGGCTACGACATCGAGGCGGAGCCCCTTGGAAATTCCCTGGTGAGCTGAGCCTATTCCCGGATGAAGTTTCCCTACTCATTCCCGCTGACCCGGGCATTCTGCCTCTATCTGGGGCAGCTTGCCTTCCTGATCGGGGAGACTTTCACCTCGATCCTAGCAGGTCGTGTCCGTTGGAAACTGGTCCTGCATCAGATTGTCGAGATCGGATTCGGATCGCAGGCTGTCGTCATCATCACGGGAATCTTCACCGGGGCGGTCTTCACTGCTCAGATTTTCTTCCAGTTCAACGCGTTGAACATGAGCTCCGCCGTAGGTCCCGTGGTCTCCATCGCTCTCTGCAGGGAACTTGGTCCTGTGCTGACGGGACTCATGGTCGCGGGTCGTGTTGGTGCCGCGATGAGCGCCGAGATAGGAACCATGAAGGTTACCGAGCAGATCGACGCCCTGCGGGCGCTGGCCGTGAACCCCGTCGACTACCTCGTGGTGCCCCGCACCATGGCGATCATGATCTCGATGCCGCTCCTCGTCGGGGAGTGCATTTTCTTTGCCCTGGCCGCCAGCTATTATGTCGCCACGGATATTCTGAACGTGAACAGTGTCTTCTTCCTGCAACACATGTGGTCCTACACCCATAGCCGGGACATGGTGATGGCGCTCTCCAAGGGCTTCGTGTTTGCCCTGATTGTGGTCTTTGTCGGTTGTCAGCAGGGACTCACCACGCGGGACGGCGCCGTCGGCGTCGGCAAATCCACCACCGAGGCGGTGGTCATCAGTTCACTCAGTATCCTGATGATCAATTTCTTCCTGACCATGGCGCTCAACATCATTTTCCCGGCAGGAGGTCGCTACTGATGAGCGCCCATAGAAAAAACCTGATCGAGGTCCGCGATCTGCGCCAGACGATCGGAACCCAGGAGATCCTCCGGGGTGTGAATCTTGATATCCCGAAAGGTGAGACGCTTGTGCTGCTGGGTCAGAGCGGCGGGGGGAAGAGTGTCTTCCTGAGGCATCTTATCGGCCTCATGCGTCCCCTTTCCGGATCGATCAAGATCGAGGGGGAGGAGATCGCCCATCTGAATGAACGCGAACTCGAACCCGTCCGCCGGAAGATCGGGATGCTGTTCCAGGATGGTGCGCTTTTTGACTCGATGACCGTCTTTGACAATGTTGCCTTCCCTCTTCGCGAGCGTGGAGAGCGTAACGAGAAGGTCATCCGGGAGAAGGTTGACCATGCCTTGGAACTTGTTTCGCTCCAAGGACAGGAAGGGAAGATGCCGGTCAATCTCAGTGGCGGCATGCGCAAGCGCGCTTCCCTGGCCCGAGCCATCATTTCGGAGCCCTCCTGCATTCTCTACGACGAGCCGACCGCCGGCCTCGATCCGATTGTTTCCGATACGATCAACAAGCTGATCCGTCGCCTTCAGTCCCAGTTGCATGTCACCTCGATCGTCGTGACACACGACATGATCAGCACCGACCACATCGCCGACAGGGTGGCGTTGCTCCGCGAGGGACGCATTCACTTTGACGGCACCCTGCAATCCCTTCATGCCTCGACGGATCCCGTAATTACGGATTTCATCGAGGGCCGTTCCCACGAAATCGACTAAGTATCCAGCCATCAACATCGCCACTTTTCATGGACACCAGCAACACAGCCACCCAGCTCCGGGCCGGATTCTTCATGGTCCTTGGACTCCTCTGCATCGGGTCCTTGGTCATCTATTTCGGGCGGTTCGGAGAGAGTATCAAGAAGTTCTACCCTCTCAGTGTCGAGTACCGTAACGCCAGCGGTCTCCTCAAGGGGGCTGATGTCCTGCTCGCCGGTGCCAAGATCGGTGAGGTGGCCGTCTCTCCCAAGGTCCTGCCGAACATGAGGGGTGTCCTGGTTTCCCTGAAAATCGATGATAAGGTCCAGATTCCCGAGGGGAGCATCTTCTCCATCGGAAGTTCGGGACTGCTGGGTGATCGTTATGTCACGGTCACCATGAGCGACAGCATCACCGATCCCCAACCGATCCCGCCAGGATCCGTGGTAAGCAACGGAATCAGTGAATCCAGCATTACCGAACTGCAACGCCAGGTGCATGACGAGATTCTTCCCAAGCTCGGCATTGCGCTCGATAACATCGATGCCGTGAGTCAGGCGCTCCGCAAGGATGTCTTCAACAAGGAAGGAGTCGCCAACCTGCAGCAAACCCTTGGTAACCTGGCCGTCGCCTCCACCGAGTTCAAGTCCGCGGCTGAAGAAGCCGGAGTCTTTCTGAAGAAAGGAAATGTGGCCATGGATTCGGTCAAGGGAGCCGCTGGGGATCTCAATGCCTTCATCGCGAATCTCAAGCAGCATGGCATCATCTTCTACCGCGACACCACTCCGGCTGGGAATGTGGGTCCGGTGAGGAAGCGTCCCCAGTAGCTCAGCCGACTTCCACAAGTGATGGATCTCACGCTTGTTGTTCTGGCGGCCGGAATGGGCAGCCGTTATGGCGGTCTCAAACAACTCGATCCCGTCGGCCCGGCCGGGGAGATCATTCTCGACTACTCGGTGAACGATGCCCTGAAGGCAGGCTTCAATGCCGTCGTCTTCGTGATCCGTCGCGAGATGCTGGATCGTTTCCGGGAAACGGTCGGTTACCGCTACGAGGAGCGCGTGCAGGTGAGGTATGCTTTTCAGGAGCTTGAGCCTCTGCCGGAAGGGAGAGTTGCCCCCGTGGGTCGCACCAAGCCGTGGGGGACTGGACACGCGGTGCTTGCCGCCGCCCCCTTGGTGAGGGAATCCTTCGCCGTCATCAATGCCGATGACTATTACGGCCCCTCCGGATTCGAGAAACTCGCCTCCTTCCTTCATCAGGCCAAGCCCGGGGAATTCGCAATGGTCGGTTACCGCCTCGAAAACACCCTCTCCGAGCATGGAACCGTCTCCCGCGGCATCTGCACTACGGATGAAAAAGGGTACCTGAGGGAAATCACCGAGCGGCCCGCGATCGAAAGAACGTGCGAGGGGATTATTGCCGAGGGGGATTCTCCGGTGAAGCTGACAGGAGCGGAGCCGACCTCGATGAATTTCTGGGGATTCACCACCGACCTCTTCTCCGAACTGGAGTGCCATTTTGCTGAGTTCCTCGAGGAGCGCGGAGATGACCTGAAGGCCGAGTTTTATCTCCCTGCCGCAATCAGTTCCTTGATTGCCTCGGGTGAGGCCACCGTGAGGCTTCTGGATTCGGCGGATCCTTGGTTCGGACTCACCTACCCCGAGGACCGACCGATGGTCGTCGAGGCACTGGCCTCTTTGAGATCGTAGATTTTTACTGCGGAATTTTCTGGCGATGAATCCCCCGTGCGGGTGCAATCTCTTTCCGTCATGTCTTCACTAGCCGACCTCTTCTCCAACAATCAGGCATGGGCCGAGGATCTCAGCGCCAGGGATCCGGAATTTTTCGAGAATCTGGCCGTTCAGCACCAACCTGAGTATCTCTGGATCGGTTGCGCTGACAGTCGCGTTCCTGCGGAGGAATTGGTGGGCCTTGCCCCTGGGGAGCTTTTCGTCCACCGCAATGTGGCCAATGTGGTCGTTCACACGGATTTCAACAGCCTCTCGGTGATGCAATTCGCCGTCGACGTGCTCAAGGTGAAGCACATCATCGTCTGTGGCCATTATGGCTGCGGGGGTGTTCAGGCTACTCTTCGCGGGGAGAGGGTGGGGTTGGCCGACAACTGGCTGCGCCACGTCGA
>CAIZIQ010000238.1 GCA_903933015.1 uncultured Spartobacteria bacterium
CCTCGGGTCCAAGGTAGGCAATCTTTGCGGAAGCCTTCGCTGGGGCTTTCCTGGCGGATGAAGAAACGGGCATGGCCATTGATTTATGCGTTTTCGTGATGATGCGGGCAAGGCAAAGGGGAGAGCCCGTGTTGATTTTCGTGACCGAAGGGTTCATGAAGAGTGGGTGCATTCCCCGCGCCGCTCCGCCACCTTCCTTCTTTGCGTCACCATGCTGGCCCTACTGACGGAGGGATGTGCCTGGATTCACCCGACAAAAATCACGCAGCGCCCTCCTAACTCCCAGTTCCCCTCTCCCACCTCACCACACGCTCCTTCGGCGAGGACACCTGCCTCTACCCCGAACCAATCGGGAACGAAGGGGGTTTTTTACCGGATTACCCATCCCCTGGCGGGATTTCATCTCTTTAAAAAGAAGGTGATGCCACCCAAGGCCGTGCCCCTTCGGAGGATTGGAATCATACGAACCCTCTCCCAGGATGGAACTTATGTGATTGTGGAGCTGGAACCCGGGGTGCTCGTGACGCCGGGTGCGGATCTTTTGGTGACAGCTACCGGAGGGGAACCCGCCCACCTGAAAGCGGGCGACATTCAGCCTCCCTACTTCGCCGCCGATATCGTGAGCGGAAAGCCGGAACAGGGGGATCTGGTTCAACAGTAAAAAACTCTCCAGGGCACCAAACCGAGTGGGATTGACTCGGAGGCTGCCTCCCTACAGGATCAGAATTGTTAATTACCTTAACAATTCCCCGCCCGTCATGACTTCCGAAACCGATAGACCGCTCAATCAGGAGGAGGTCGGCTCCCTGGCCGACATCATCATGGTGATGCAGCGCCGTTTCATGGCGAATCTGATCGGAGAACTGGCACGGGGAAGGGTTTCCTTTCCCCAATTTTTCCTACTGGGCCATCTCTGTTCACAGGGACCCATCGGCATGAGCCGCATCGCGGAGTTGATGAATCATAGCACGCCGGCCGCCACCGGACTTGTCCAACGCCTTGAGAAACTCGGCTATGTCCGGCGCACCCCGGAAAAAGTGGACAGACGCAAAGTGACCGTTTCCACGACCCCCAAGGGAGTGCGACTCGTGGAGGGAATCCGACAGGGAATGATCGGCAATCTCGACAAGGTCATGGGCCGCCTCGAACCCGGCGAGCAGCACGCCTGGTTGGACATTTACAAGAAAATCCACGAATACTGCACCTCCTGCCACCGATGAAGAACCGCTTCCTTTTTCTCTCCATGCTCCTGACCGGGGCATTCTTCCTGCGTGCACAGCAACCGGCTTCCAACGATGCCTCGGTGCAGGGAATCTCCGTGGGGACTCAGGCGGATCTTCTGGCCCAAAGCAACACTCCTATTGCATCCACAAACCAGCCGATGGCTCCGGATCAGTCAGCACCGGGCGTTTCAGTCGCCCCGAGTTTGGCAACAAATCCCCCGACACCTCCCCAGGGACTGATCGCCACCAATGAACCGACGAACCTGCCGCTCATCACCCAGCCTAATCTTCCCCAAGCCCCTCTGATTACCAACGCCGTCACACCGGGTTCCCTACTCGCCCCACTGCCCACCGCAACGGGAGGTCCCATCAAGATGCCGACCACGGGGACAAATGCCTTCGGCCTTCAGAACAGCGTGCTCAACATACCTCTCACGGCGGAAGCCCTGGCCAAAGCAGGCAACCAGGTGATTCCGGGCGTCATTGCCAAAAACGCCCGTAAACTCTCCATCGATGATTGCGTTCAGCTCACCCTGCAGAAAAACCCCCAGATCCTGACGGCCATCGCCGCCATACGACAGGCTTCCGGAAACTATATCACCGTGCGAGCGGGACTCCTCCCTCAATTCGGAGTCACCAATGTTGGCTATCAGTACAGCTACGGAACGGTGAATCAGGGAGTGAGCCAACTGCAGGCCAATGCAGGTCGGACGGAGCAGCCTTTCTCCCAGTGGAATATCGAACTTGGAGGGAGTCAGTTGATTTTCGACGGATGGAAGACTCCGTCGCTCACAGCGGCGGCCAAGCTCTCCGAGCAGATTGCCTACTTCCAGCTACGCCAGACGATCGACGCGACGATCGCCACCGTCGTCCAGCAGTTTTACCAGGTCGTGCTCGACCGGGCACTTGTTATCGCCAACGAACAGCAGGTTGCCCTCTACAAGACACAGGTCTCCGACCAGCAGAGTCGCTATGACGCGGGGACGGTGCCCCGGTTCAATGTACTCCAGGCACAGGTCCAGCTGGCCAATGCGGAACCTCCGCTCATTCAGGCCAAGAACAACCTGCGCATCGCTCTTTTTACCCTGGTCACAACAATCGGTCTCAACTACCCCAATCTGCAGAACATCGAGATCCCATTCGATGTCGTCGGCAATCTCGACTACATCCCGCGCAAGATCGACAGCAATGCCTCGATCCACACGGCGCTCGTCCGAAATCCCCAGCTCAAGGCCGAGCGTATGAATATCCTGGTGGCGGCACGCCAAATCACTGCGGCCATCGCGGGTTGGCTCCCTACCGTCAACGCCAACGCGGGGCGTGAGTACCAAGGATATCAGGGCAGGAATCTCGATGCCACGCTCCAGGGCTGGTTCATGGGAGCCACCGGCAGTTGGGCAATCTTCGATGGACTCGCCACCTACGGAAACGTGAAATCAGCCAAGGCAACGATGATGAATTACAAGGTCGCCTACGATAACGGTGTCCGGCAGGTCATCCTCCAGGTCCAGCAGGCGATTTCCAACCTGAAGCAAGCCCAGGAGACCATTGACAGCCAGAAGGCGACGGTCGAGCAGGCGGTCGAGGCCTTGCGTCTTTCGCGTGAGCGGCTCAATGCCGGTGCCGGGGTGCAACTCGACGTGATCAACGCGCAGGTCCAGTTGCTTCAGGCTCAGACAGCCGTGCTGAATGCCTTCTACAGCTACATCTCCTCCATGGCACAGTATGATCAGGCCCTGTCGCTGAACACCCAGTACGAGGAGTTCTTTGATGATCCGATGAACAAATGGGAGAAGCAGCGCTACACGAATATCAATGACAATGAAAAGGCACGGCCCCAGCTTCCGCGTGCCCTACGCAAAGACGACCCCCTTCCTCCCTCGACCAGCTTTGATGACGTGATCAAGAGCTCCACGGTACGTAAGCAGGAGCAGCGCACTTCGTCGGCCGCGACCAAGAAGGCCAACGACTGATTTCCCGAACATTGAAGACCGATCCCATCGAGTCGATTCCCGCACTCGATGGCATTCCGCGGATCGCTGCCGGATTTGTCGGCAGAATTCCAGGCTTGGATGTCTCTGTCGAACGAGCCGAGGCGATGAGTCGGCTTGCCATGCCTCATCGGGATATCCTGCGACGGGCCGGACTTGGGTCCTATCCGATGGCAACCGCCGAGCAGATCCACGGAAATGAGGTGTATATCCTTTCCGATCGTTCCGAGTTACACGCCAAGGGGGCTGACGGATTCGTGACAACAATCCGGGGCGTGACCCTCGGTATCTATGTGGCTGACTGCGCTCCTGTCTGGGTTGTCGCCCGTGACGGCTCTGCGGGGGCACTTCTCCATTCTGGAAAAAAGGGAACGCAACTCGGGATTGTTCCCGAAGGGATCCGCATTCTCTGCTCCATGATGTCGCTGGTTCCACAGGATCTGATCGCCGTGATCGGACCCTGCATCCGTCCTCCCTGCTATGAGGTTGATTTTGCAGCACAGATCCGTTCCCAGGCCCATGCGGAGGGCGTCATGGAAATCCACGATGAGATGACCTGCACGGCCTGCGAACCGGGGCGTTATTACTCGTATCGCCGGGAACACGGGCTCACTGGAAGGATGCTTGCAACACTCACACTCCTGCCCTGAACCATTGTTCCTTCTTCCCTTAGAGAGCTTTCGATTTTTTCTGAAGCACTCAGAAATGGGGACAAGAGAGAATGAATATAGAACTCAGGAAATCAGGAAAAAACCTTATGAGGTACGTGTTCTGATGAGGCAGGGGCTTTTTCAAATGGTCTGACTCGTGAGAAATTTCCCTTGGAGGACCACTTTGATAGGAATCGGCTGATTGCATCGCATCCCCAAGCCCTGCTGAGATGTTTCATTCCCTTTCCTGAGTTCCTGAGTTCCATATTGATCATGCAGTATCTTCTTCAACGACAAATTAACTAGAGGATGCTCTAGAGAGGGGTGGACGGCGTGGATTGGGTTGTGGGTGGTTGCTTGGGGCCGAGCTTGGGAAGGATCTTGGGCCTCCATTTCGGATGCGTTGCCGACCCCACGGATTCGTATTCGAAGATCTTGCTGACGAGATAGGAGGCGATTCCGACGGGGCCCTGGGCATTGAGTCTCATGCTCATGTCCATTTTGTCATCGAGGTACTGGATGTCGCCGTGTCCGATCATGTTGAAGCCGAGTCCCTCGATCAGCAGATTCCTTGTGCTGATGACACCGTTTCGCACCGTGAAATCAGCAGTGGCCTTGCGGGCAGACTGATATCCGAAGCCCGGTATGACTTCATTGAGAAGCACGGAAAGCGGTCCGAGGATCGGCATCGCAAGGACGTTGCCGTCCTTGATCAGAATTTTGCCGCTGCCCGTCATGGAGTGATCATCACCTCCGATCATGCGGAAGGCATAGTCTCCGGTAAGTTTCCCGCTCGATTCGGTGTAATCGAAGTAGGTTCGTGTCACCGTCTTGAAATCGACATCCTCAAGATGCACGGAAGCCCCGAAACGCCCATCTCCAGGAGCCACGGAAACATCGGCCCTAAGGGCAACCTGCCCCCCGAAAAGCTGCGATCGAGGAAGGTCGATTGCCAGCTTTTCCCCCTTGATATTGACCGTCCCGGAGGTGGCGCCGAAAGGCAGGTTCTTTTTGATCAATGTGTAACCCAAACCGTCCGGGGCATTGATCACGATATGGAGATTGTTTTTTTCGGGATCATGAAGGCCGATCTTTCCTGAAAGCTGCACTTCGGGAGGGGAGTTGAAGCGGTAATCCTTGAGGGATTGCGCGATGTGGGGATCGATCCAGGTCATGAGTCGCACCGGATCGAGCGTCGTGCGGACAGAGGGGAAGCGCCCCTCCCAATTCTTGAAATCATAGATGAATTCCCCCTTCCCCGTTCCCCCATCGATTTTCACGACGATGTCACGAAAATCAGCCGCCCCGTCGGCAATCTGAATCTTGGCGTTCAGGCTGTCGATCCATGAACCCCTCATCGAGGCCTTTCCCAGCGACAAGCTGCCGGAACCCTTGAGTAGCAGCGGATCCACCTTGGGAGCCCCACCCTCGAAGGAGATCATGAGGGGGTCCTTGAAATTCATGGAGGCAAGGGCCTCGGCGGTTTTCTCACCGGTTGCAGGAGCAAGTTTCGCGGGGTAAAGGGCTGCTTTCAGACGGATCCTATTGTCATCCGGAGCCACCATCAGATCTGCATCCAGTGTCCCGGGATCCCCCTCGGCATGGAGATCCCTCACAAGAACCTTGCCCTCGTGGAATGCCGCGCCGCAGGAGAACGTATCCATGGAAATCCCACGGCAGGCAAAGCGACCGGTTTGCAACTGCGCCATTCCCTCCACTTTTGGACTCTGGGAGTTGAAGTCGGCTGAAAGATTTCCGTTCAGGTGAACGGGATCTGAGAACGTCCACTCCTTGGCCTTTTCCGAAGAGAGTAACAGTGATGGGAGCGGCGCGGCGTTAAAGTATCCCGCAAACTCGAGCGTGGCGTTTTTACTCGCGAAGTCGTCCATTCCCGCGGCCTGAAAGACCCCGACGCCGTCATCGAAGGAAAATTTCGAGAGGATGAGTTTTCTTGCACCATAGCGGAGGTCGCACTGGATCCGCTTGAATCGAACCCCTTTCCACTCTCCTTCCCCAGCCTGGAACTCGGCATGCTCCACCTTCAGACTATCCGAGTCACGAAGATCTCCGCCCGCCTGGATCGTGAGCGTCGGCTTCTCCCCCCTCCAATGGATGGTGTTCAGTTCGTTTTGTATGGCATTGATGGTGTTGGCTGTCTTGCCGGGGCCTTCGGGAGAGACCGGCTTGGGAGCGAACTTTTTGGGATTCAGGAATGTTCCGGAAACCCGCACCGTGATTCCAGCAACCTCAAAAGTTGCAAAGGAGAGGCGGAGTTGCTCCGGCGGGCAGAGGATCAGCCCCCTCACGTGATCGAGGCGCAGTCGCGGTTCCTCCCCCCGGCCCAGCGGTATGTCGAGCGTCGCATCGCGCAGGTAAATGCGCTCGAGACTGGGTTGCCTCCGGAGGATGGAATTCATGTTCACCGAAATTGCCGCCCTGTTTGCCGAGACAATGAGCCGGCCGCTCGGGGAGAGATCATGGGCCTCCACGTGGCTCAGGATGAATCCCCTTGTCGGGCTGAAAAGCACCCTCTCGATACTGACCCTGTAGAACTGCCCTCCCAGGAGCGCTTCGGCCCGCTTCCTGACAGTGTCGCCGAGGCCGTAGATGGAGGTGAACACCAGCAGGCAGGGTATTCCGACAACGCAGAGAAAAAAGATCAGCCCGAAGAGGAATGCCGCGACATACCTCAGTTGAGGCTCAATCCGGGTCCACAATCCATGGGCGGGCCCCGTTTCCCTTCCCGAACGGGATTTGGAAGTGCGAAAATTGAACGGAGCCATGAAGAAACCTTCCGAATTGCGAGAGAGATTGTAAAGCCGTGCGGTGCAGTTGGGCAGGCTGCCTACTTGAATCTCTTCAAAAAACGGGGCAGCTACAGCAGCGCGTAGGGATCGATATCCATCGTGAGAATGACTCCCTTGGGCAGGTGACTTGCCAGTCCCGTATCGCGCACCAATCTGCCCAATGCGGCACCGGAGACCGATTTCAGGCTGACATGATAGCGATATTGCCCGTGCGCTCGCTCCAGAGGTGCGGGAGCAGCCTCGGAAACCTCGATGGATGGCGGCGCCGAGGCCGCGAGTTTCTTGGCAATGGCTGCCGCTGCCTGTGCGGTATCATCCAACGACACCCCCCTGATCTGAAGCAACAGCATCCTGGTGAAGGGGGGATGCCGGAAGGCCTTCCTAAAGGAGATTTCCTGTTCATAGAATCCGGCATAATCGTGATGTCTGGCATGCTGGATCGAGGGGCTGGCGGGGGAAAATGTCTGCACGATCACTTCCCCCTCGGTTTCGCCGCGTCCGGCACGACCCGCGACCTGGGTAAGCAACTGGAATGTGCGCTCTCCGGCCCGGAAATCCGGGGAATGGAGACCGATGTCGGCATTGATGATCCCCACGAGGGTGACGTTTGGAAAGTCGAGTCCCTTCGCGATCATCTGGGTTCCGATGAGGATATCGATCTGACGGGCGCGGAACTTCCCAAGCACATCACCATACGACCCCCGCCGGGTCATCGTGTCGGCATCCATGCGTGCGATCCGCGCCGTGGGGAAGAACTTCCCGATCGTCTCCTCCACGCGCTGTGTTCCGATGCCCGCATGTTGGATTCCCGGATCCCGACACTCCGGGCAGCGGACCGGAGGCTTTGCTGAATGACCGCAGAGATGACAGGCGAGGCGGTTGTCGGCACGGTGCAGGGTGAGCGAAAGACTGCAATTCGGACACCTGCAGACATGACCGCACTGCTGGCAGAGCATCGAGGTGGAGAAACCGCGCCGGTTCAAAAAAAGAATCGTTTGCTGTCCAAGTTCCAGACGTTTGGTGATGGCCATTTGCAGCGGTGCGGAGAGTCCCCCCTCGGATTTGGCACGTTTCCCCTGAAGGCGGAGATCCACCACCCGGATGAGCGGCATGATCTGATTGTCCGCACGACGCGGAAGCTCCAAGAGGGAATATTTCCCCGCAAGAGCATTGCGATAGCTCTCCACGGAAGGTGTCGCACTGCCAAGCACCACGGGGCACCCTTCCAGACGACCGCGCATCACCGCAACATCACGGGCATGATAGCGGGGGGTCTCCTCCTGCTTGTAGGTGTTCTCATGCTCCTCATCGACGATGATGATCCCAAGGTTTTTCAAGGGGGCGAAAATGGCGCTCCTGGCGCCGATGGCAATCCGGGCCTCCCCGCTTTGCAGACGGATCCATTCCTCCCTGCGCTCGGCATCCGTCAGGTTACTGTGCAGCACCGCGACCCGGGCGGATCCTTCACCGGCATGATCGAAACGGGAACGAAAACGTTCGACTGTCTGGGGTGTCAGTGCGATTTCCGGAACCAGCACGAGCGCGCTCTTCCCAGATTCAAGCACCCGGGCCAGGGAGCGAAGATAGACCTCCGTCTTCCCGCTTCCCGTGACCCCATGCAGGAGGAAAGGAACCGGCACGACAGCTTCCGTTTCCAGAATCGAAATCGCCTTGTGGAGTATTTGGACCACGGATTCCTGATCCGGATTCAGCTTGGGAATCCTTGAGGGAAGGATCTCCTCGTCATCACTGCTCCTTGAAGCGGCCCTTTCCTCCGAGATTTCGAGGTAACCCGCGGCAACCAGGGCCTTCATCGAGGAGTCGTTTGCCGAACACTGGCCGAGCAATTCCAAAACGGGCATCGGCGTTCCCGATGATTTCAAAAATTCCAGGATCATCCCTTGCTTGGGTGCTTTCTTTCGGATGAGAAGTAACTCTCCCTCGGAAGGAATTTTGAAAAGGCGGACGATCCGGACTTTCCTTCCGGCTATTTTTTCCCCACGCAACATGGGTGGGAGCATCACCCTCATCACCGAGGCAAAGGGTGCACAGTAGTAATCGGCCATCCACTCTGCCAAACGCATCATCGAGGGCGTCAGCGTCGTCTCCCCTTCGACCATGCCAAGCAGCGGCCGGATTCCAGGGGCAACGGAATGATCCGCCAATTCCAGGACAGTCCCTACCGCCCGACGATTCCTAAGCATCACGATCACACGGCTCCCGATAGAAATCCGGGATTTCCACTCCTGAGGGATCGAATAGTCCAACTCCCTCCCCTCGGACCGGTCAATCAGGATGCGGGCAAAGGAAGGCATGGGAGAAAAAGGCTTTTAGGCTGAAAGCTGAAGACTATTAGGTCAGGGACCGAATCGTCCATAGGCGTCATCGGGGGTAACCCAATCACTCAAAAAACCCGAGGTGATTTCATCAGCGGTTCCCTAGAGTCGCTCCATCTCCCCAGCAGAAAGACGAAGCAGAATAGCTGGGGGGGTGCGCCGCACCCGTAGTTCTCAACGGAATCGGAGAGACAAACCGTTCAGAATCAACCCCGTGCTTCTGATTGTTCTGGATCTTAAAAAAAAGCGCGGAATGATAAGATCCGTCGTGGATCAAATACTCTATTTCTACAAGGCGCTCGATGCTGCCGGCAATGAACAGAGCGGTAGCATCAAAGCAACCACACAACTGGAGGGCGTCCAGAAGCTCCGGGCAGAGAATTTATACGTCAAGAAGATCGAGCCGCTCCTGGACCCTCGATTTGGAGTCGCCTACAGCAAGAAGTCGCACGCGGAGGCACATCCTTTCACGCGGCTTTTCCAGAGCAAGAAGGTTACCTCCAAAACATTGATGGTCTTCATCAGGCAGTTGGCCACACTCCTGGATGCAGGTCTTCCCATTCTGCGGTCTCTGAAGCTGCTTCAAACCCAGCAACAGGAAGGAATCTTCAAGGAGGTTCTGGGGGAACTGGGTGCCGCCATCCAGTCCGGGGAAACCTTCAGTGACGCAGCCGCCCACCACCCGCAGATTTTCAACAGACTTTTTGTGAAGATGGTGAAGGCCGGGGAACTCGGCGGGGTACTTAACGTTGTCCTGAATCGCTTGGCTGAATTCACCGAAAAGAGCCAGAAGATCAAAGGCAAAGTAAAAAGCGCCATGATGTATCCCTGCATTGTCCTGATCATCGCGATCAGCATTGTTTCGGGTCTTCTGGTCTTCATTGTACCGAAATTCGAAAAGATTTTTTTTGATATGCTCGGGGGAAAGCCGTTGCCATTCCTGACGCAGATGGTCATCGACTCGAGTAATGGACTGAAAAATCACTTTGTTGCGATCCTCGCCTCGCTCGGAGCCATGTATTTCATAGCCCGCGAACTCCTGAAAAAACCCGAGGTGCACCGCGTGGTTGACAAGTGGCTTTATTGGATGCCCCTGTTCGGGGAGCTTGTCAGGATGAGTTCGATGGCACGGTTTTCCCGAACGCTGGCCACCCTGCTCTCAAGCGGAGTTCCCATTTTGCAGGCTCTAAACAATGCGCGGGAAACGGCCGGCAACATGGTCATTGCCGAGGCAATCAAGGTCATCCATGACAGCGTCAAAGAGGGGGAGACGATCCGGCAGGCGATGGTCGCTACGGGGGTTTTCCCGATCATGGTTGTTGGCATGGTCGAGGTGGGCGAAGAAACGGGCATGCTCCCCACGATGCTCATGAAGATAGCGGAACTTTACGAGGAGGAGGTCGACACGACGGTCGCGGGACTCACTTCACTGATGGAACCCATCATGATCGTTCTGCTTGCCCTGCTGATCGGAACCATCGTGATCGCTCTTTTCCTCCCCCTCATCGGCATCATGAGCGGGTTGCAGAGTTAGGGGCGCTGCCTGTTTGCTCCAGATGCGGAGAGTTTTGCTCTCCTACCGCCTCACTGCTTGACGGTCTCCACTCTCCTGTCGAGCAATTGACCGGTAAGTCTGTCTATGGCCAGATGAACCCAGTAGTGAACCTGCCCATCCACCACGAAACTATTGAAACCCGTGGCGGTCGGGGGATACCGTCCTGCCTGAACCACGAGGTCGATCATCAGATTCCACACGCGTGTCTGTCCCATGGAGGATAGAGCCCGGATGCTGGTATCGCGCAGGCGTTGGATGCGTTGTTCAGGGTCGGTAGCCAGGGCGGGATTGGCTATGACCGCGGTCAGGTCATTGGAGGCAGCACCATTGGCCCCGCTGTTGTCATCACTGAATCCCGCATAGGAAATGCTCCCGTTACAGGACCCATCACCGTTCAGTGTGCTGGCATACCACTTCCCCGTAAGATCGCTGATATTCACAAGCGGCCCGGCAGGAGCATTCGTCTCCTGCGTCCGGGTGATCAGGGCTTGTGCGACGGCATTCGCCAGATTGGTATCCATCAGGGAATTGACAAGTCCACTGGTGGGATTGAATTCCTCCTTGTAGGCACCTGCCAGGATCGCCCTCAAAACAGGCAGTTGACGGGTGTTCAGATTAACCCGACCAGCAACCAATCCCAGCGAGTCCGTGGTGTCGTTGATACAGAAGACGTCGAGTAACGCAGCAGCACCACTTTCCGGGGTCGAGCAATTGAGATTCCTCCATGGTGTTCCGGAAAACACATAGCCGAGCTCGGCCACGGAACGAAATGGACGATTCAGAATTACGGGGCGACTCAGATATTCATTGGCATTGGCATTCCCATTGGCGATCACAGTTGCCGTGCCAGTACTGCTGAAGGCATAGGCCGTCATCAGGGGAATGCCGGAGGGATAATTGGAGGCGGCGCTAGGAATCGTTGCGGGGAGAAAACTGCTGCTAGGCACATAGGCACCCATCCCGCGACGTACAACCCCATCCGGGTCCGCTAAATACTGGTTGTTAAATGACAGGGTCTGAAGATCCGTTGAAAATCTTTTGGCGCTCGTTTCGTTAATGTTTGGATTGTTTTGTGCCATCATGCCGGGACGCACCATGGTGGCCGCAGGATACCAACCAGCAGCAGATGGAACTGAATTCGAAGTCAGGAGCATTCCCGAATACTCGTCGGGCCGAGAAGTCAGCACGGCGTTCTGCTGTGCCGCATACTGCATCGCCGTCGAGTTGGTGGCGGAACCGATCGGCGCAGCCCAACCCGTCGCATAGGGGGGTGCATTCAGGTAACTTCCGAGTGCGGCTCCCAGTGGGAAAGAATAGATGGCGTTTATTCCCCCTCCACATCCGGAAGAAATCATTCCAAAACGGCTTGCACGAGGATCGAAGGACACCACGCTCCACTCACTCCCTATAGCGTTTTTCGACCACGTGGTATTGTTGCTGTCGGTATAGAAGGTCTTGTTCTGGTTGTATTGAAATACCAGTGAGTTTGTATTCGTGCCGGTGTTTGAAGGAAGGTAGCTATTGGTCGAATTGGCCACACTGGCGTATTTCTCATCATAAGTGATCCAGTTGCCGTAGTAATCCTGACACTGGAGCAGGTAAGTCACACTCGGGGAGCCTGCAACTCCGTTGGTCTGATAGGTGACATATCCCGCTGGCGCCACACCAGGAGCACCATTGTTCGCACCTGGAGTGCCCGATGCGATCCCATCCTTGGCAAATGTGCCCGTGAAAGCCATGGGAACAGTCCCCATCGGAAACCCTATATATTGACGGTTATCCGAAACCCCGACCGCACCGTATTGATAGGCGGCCATATTAGTGGCCAGGGTATACGTTGTCGGACTGGAGAGTCCGCTTCCCGTGGGAATGCCTGGTTTGATCAAGAGTGTCGGTTCACGGAAGAGGTCCTGCCGGTTGGAGGGAATGGCGAAAGAGAGCGTGGCATTGTTGGAGTTCAGATTAGTAGAGGTGCCGCTCTGCCAGGTGAGAAGGGATCCCGAAGCGGGAGTCCATGCCTCACCGATGGTATAGCTTGTCGTTGGGACATTCCCATTGGTGGAGGCCGAGATGGGATCGGTGGTGATGGCAAGAAGCCGGAAGTTTGTAGGGCCCGCGCTCGTGTTGACATTCGTACGCATGGCATGGGGATTCCAGATTTCAGGCTCCTGAAGGACGATGCCTGAACCTCCGTTCGCCGCCGACCAACCGTTGGTCAGCATCGGAAGTTTACTAACCGAGGGTGAGGAGTCCTGCGTCATGACCTTTCCCTCGCGCACCCGGTAAAGATAAGGGAGATCCTGAACACTGCGGATCTCCACCGAGGCACCCCCGAATGTGGTGCCGTCGCTGAATTGGATTCTCGTGGGATAGGAATCTGGGCGGGACTGACCGATAATGTTGGCGCCGATCTGGATGATCTGGGCATCGGTCCAGTTGTCGTAGACCTGATTGTAGCCGGCAGGAGTGTTTATGTCGGGAGTTGCCGAATAGGTGTAGGACTTTCCAAGGGAACCGATCGTGAGGGCAGCTTTGAGCAGTTCGAAAAAATCAGGCTCGCGTCCGGCCGCTGCCACTTGAGAAAGCGTCATGATCGGTTGATTGCTGGCGCTTCGATAGGTCCATGATCCGTATGAGGACGAAGCTGCATTGCTGTTCCAGGTCAGACCGAAATATCCCTGGATGTTGTTTGCGGTTCCGACCGCAAGAAGTGACTGGGGGATTCCAGCAGCGAGATACGGAGCCCAAGTGCTGCTGGCTGTAGCGCTGGGCCCGGCATAGGTAATCCAGGAAAGGAGACTGAGCGGAAATCGTTTTTGGACCAGAGGATCCCCCACATTGGCGGTCCCGCCATGGTTCCTGGTGAAGCTCTGGGAATTGACCTCGATACCCAGAAATGAGGGATTGATCGTATTGTCATTACCGTAGGAGGAAACATTGTTTC
>CAIZIQ010000239.1 GCA_903933015.1 uncultured Spartobacteria bacterium
CCGTTTTTTGGCGGATTCTTGAGTGCGTTCTGATAGTTCGCCAACGCCTTGTCGTAACGGGCCTTCTCGTTAGCAATGTTCACGGAAAGTTGTACATCAGCGATCTTGGAGAGTGTAGTGATCGCGGCGGCCACGTTCTTTCCACTTGCTTGATCGTTGTCGATCAGGCAGCGAAAAGCCTCGTACATCATGATAAATCCGATGCTGCGATCCATCGGGAGCGGTTTCTCTCCCTTGGGGTCTGACTTCGGATCTGGCGTAGGGAAGCTCTCGTTCGGATACTTAGTCTTGAGTTGGTTGTAGGGGAGTGTGCATTGGTCGATGAATTTCTGATCTCCCGCGACCAACGATGCGTATTCCTTTCCGAATTTTGCATTCGGCCCGGCAAACATCTGTTGGAGATGATCCCAGATGGCTGCTTTGACGCACTGTCCGGCCTTGGTGTTCTGCAGGCGATCTTTGATCAGCGGGACATCCTCGGGGTTGAAGATAACACGGGGGTGGATGCCGGGCGCCGGCGGTGCCTTGATATAACTCTTGTCCATGCCTGTCTCATCGAGAGGCATGTGCAGAGGGACGCTGAAGTATTTTTTGATCTCCTCTTCAGTGTACCCAAAGTTGTTACGACGCTTGATCAACTCCACATCGACGGGAAGATCATAGGAGGTCATTTGCTGTCCTAGATAGGAACTGACCGAGGGAAGAAGTGCCCCCGATGAAATCCTGAGTCCCGGGTAGACATCTGGGGGTAGTGCGTCGGCGTGAGCCGTTGGAATAAACGAGGTGATCAGCGCCGTTAACGAGAGGAGTGGTAAGAGGGGGCTTTTTTTCATTGGGGGTGAGGTGACTTCGGTATTTAGGAATGTGAACGAGGGAGATAGAAAGAAATACTCCTTGATTTATTGACCAACGGGGGAGGCGGCATTTTCACGCACTGATTCTCATGGAATAGCGTTTTTGGATTTCAGTCCGAAGGGATTGATGCCGGTGGTGTTGTGAACCGGAGAAATAAGGAATGAATCTTCTTTTGATCCTAGGGGAACCAGCACCACCTCCTGACCCTTCTCCAAACCCAGCGTGAAATCTCCTTGAGGTGAAGTCTGTACCGGGATGGTGTTTCCTGAAACGCACATCTTTTCCCCTTCGCCTACGCGGATATGACACGGTTCTCCCATCAGGCTCTTGATTCTGACGAATTGAGTTACCCCGTTCTTCTTGGTAGCGCTGACTAAGAATGCACCTTCGGCGCGAAAATCGTGAAAAGAGACATCCTTCCAATCAGCGGGAACGGCCGGAAAAACCCTGATCGTGTTACCCCAACTCTGCAGAAGGAGTTCCTGGACACACTGTGCGGCTGACAAGGGGGTCTCAATGACTTCGGCTTGTCCGCCAGCCTCAAAATACATGGTGTTGGCGCCAAGGATGTAGCGGTGGGGAACGCCTTCGATGAAACGACGCAGAATACCGACCGATTCATCGCCCTTGCCCATGGCCGCGAGCATGGAGGCATATCCGGTGTAGGAATAACCTGCAAGATGCCCCTCATTGTCCTTGGTGAACCACTTGCGGGCAGATTCCTCAATCATAGGATGCTCAGCAATGTTATCCCAGTTATAGAGATGGAGCGGATAGATACCTAAGAGGTGGGAATAATGACGGTGGGAATAGGCGTAAGGAACCCCAG
Source organism: uncultured Spartobacteria bacterium (assembly GCA_903933015.1). Lineage (GTDB taxonomy): Bacteria > Verrucomicrobiota > Verrucomicrobiia > Chthoniobacterales > UBA6821 > UBA6821. The sequence continues at coordinate 1,685 of CAIZIQ010000239.1, forward strand.
CAGCAATCATGAGCGTTCCATCGTTGTCGAGCGGTGGCGTGATCAGCTTGAAAAGCGCCTCGCGGCACTTGGTAACAAGGGGATCGTCAATACCAAGAATGGAAGACGATTCAATAAGCGTCCCGCAGCCCCATCGGATCAAGGCGAGATCGTAGTTGTTATCGGGGAAGTCGATTCCTGTCGTCGAATATTCCGGTGACTGCATTTTGGGCAGGTGAAGTTTTCCGTCCTCTCCTGGAATCAGGGAATCCAGTGCAATCTCCATGCTCTGGTGAAGGACGGGTTGGACAGAGTCGCGCAGGAAGTCCTTGTCCATGGTGTGACGGTAGTGGTTCCAGAGGTCGCAACTCACCCACAGCCAATCCCCGATTTTCCGTGGATTCTTTCGATTTGCTTCGATCCGGAAGGAACCGCAATCACGCATGTACCTTGCCAAGGAGATACCAAGATCTCCCCGGTTGGCATCCTCCATCGGTTTGTAAGATAGCTGGACATTGAGATCCCAGGTGGCGTAGGGCCATCCGTTGATCTTGAAGTAGGGTCCCGTATCGTCGATCAGCTCACGATCCGCCCGCGTTGCAGTGGCTAACTTGTACATCTGGATCCAATAGTGGCTTTCGATGAGAGGATCAGGGAGGGTTACAAAGCTCTTCGGGTAATAGGCATGCCACCAAGCCCGATGTGTGGCCAGAAGCGCCTCAGGGCCTAATTTTTCGCCCTCAAGGATTGTTGACGCAGCGATTTTGGCCGAACCGGTCGCTGGGACTTGATTGGCGACCGTGGCAAGCATCAGTCCATGCCCATCGGGAAGAAGTTGTTCTTTCCAGGCAGTCGCAAAATCCCCTCCTGCGAGGAGGGTTTCCGTGCAGGTCGAGACATCTCCTTCCTTTCCTAAAACTGGATCCGGATTGGGGAGATATCCCCTAACGAACATCTTGTCTTTTGGGTTGAGCACCCAGCGTGGCGAACTGGCTTTTGACGGAACGAAATCCCAATGCCAC
>CAIZIQ010000240.1 GCA_903933015.1 uncultured Spartobacteria bacterium
GCCTCGGCCATCCAGACCATGCCGATGCAGAAGAGGATGGCCACCCACTCCCAGCGTCTCAGGTGGACAATCTTCCCGGAGATCAAGACGCCGATTGTTGCCACGACGCGAAGTCGCGCATGTGGCTGGGTGGAGACCAGCACCTTCACTCCCCGACATGCATGGCCAATGCTACGCAAGCGTACCTTGAGATAGTTGGCGGGCATGGGAAAGGGGGCTTAGTCGAGTTTCTCCGATTCCACATCAGGAAGGGAAGCGGAGATCCTCTCCCATTCCTCCATGACGTTGGAGAGACGTTCCTGCAGGGTTGCCAATTCCCTGTTGAGTTCGAAGGCACGCCCCCCTGATGTTTCCAGTTCGCTCACCAGTTCGCGCTGACGCGATTCCAGGCCGGTGATTTCCTCCTCGGCAGCCTTGAGGCGTGCCTGGGCATCACGGATCAACTTGTTTGCGGCTTTGCGTGCCTCCGCCTCCGCCCTGCGCTGTTCCTTGATTTCCTTCAGTCCCATCTTCACGCGTGGCGCAGATGCGGTGACTCCAGCCTCGGGTCGATAATCTCCCGGGGCCACGAGGGCGGCGCGCTCGGAGAGAGAGCCCGACTTGTCCAAATAGTACTGATAGTCCCCTGCGTAGGGGGTCAGCTTACCGGCGCTGATATGGAGGACGCTCGAAGCGAGTGCCCGGATGAAGTGCACGTCATGGCTGACAAAAAGCAGGGTTCCCTCGTACTGCTTCAGGGCACCGATGAGGGCATCGATACTGGGCATATCGAGGTGGGTTGTGGGTTCGTCGAGCAGGAGCAGGTTTGGGGGATTGAGAAGCAGTTTCACAAGGGCCAGCCGACTCTTCTCACCTCCACTCAAGACACCGACCGGTTTGAAAACATCGTCTCCCCTGAAAAGGAAGGAGCCAAGGATCGTGCGGACATTCTGCTCCGGCACCGGAGTCTCCGTCTCCATCGCTTCGGCCAGGACGGTGCGTTTCACATCGAGCATCTCGGTGCGGTGCTGGGCAAAATAGCCTATCGAGAGATTATGTCCGGGGGTCACGGTGCCGGCTTCCAGCGGAAGCATCCCGGCAAGGATTTTCAGCAGGGTCGACTTGCCCGCACCATTCGGTCCAACGAGCACGCTCCTCTGGCCTCTCTCCACCTCCAGGTCAAGGCGCTCATAAACAAGATGGGATCCGTAGGCCTGTCGCACTCCCTCCAGTGTAATGACACGTTGGCCGCTCCGCTTCGGTTGTGGAAAGGAGAAGTGAACGGTCGCCTCATCCCGCTCGGGGGGCTCGATTCTCTCCATGCGGTCGAGTTGCTTGATCCGATCCTGAGCCTGTGAAGCCTTGCTTGCCTTGGCACGAAAGCGATCGATGAAACGCTGAAGTTCGGCGATCTCCCGCTGCTGGTTCTTGTAGGCAGCCCACTGCTGTTCCTCCCGGGCGGCCTTCTGCGCGAGATAGGTGTCATAGTTGCCCCGGTAACGGTTCAGTTTGCGGTTGCGGATCTCGAGAATGCCGACGCAGATGGCATTGAGGAACTCGCGGTCATGCGAGATGGCGAGAATCGCTCCGGCATATTTTGAGAGGTAGCTCTGGAACCATCCGAGCGATTCGAGATCAAGATGGTTCGTCGGCTCGTCGAGCATCAGGATATCCGGCTCCATGACGAGCAGTCGGGCCAGATGGGCGCGCATGATCCAGCCGCCGCTCAGGGTGCGGGCCGGTTTGTTCACATCACCCTCGCGGAAGGCGAGTCCGCTGAGGATGCGCTTGGCCTTGACCTGAAGGGAGTGACCGTCGAGTTCGGCAAACCGGGCAGCAGCCTCGTGATGAAGGGGATCCTCTTCGGTGTGTTCGCGCATGTGGCGTTGAGCTTCCTCCATCGCTGTCGAGACATTGGTGGCAAGTTCGAGTACAGTTTCATCGCCAGAGGGGGCGCTCTCCTGGGGGAGAAAACCGATCGTCAAATTCCGTTCCAGGGCCACGGTTCCCTCATCGGGTGCTGCCTCCTTCAGGATCAGGGAAAAGAGGGTGGATTTTCCGGCTCCGTTGGCGCCGATGAGACCGATGCGGTCGCCACGATTGATCTGCAGGGAGGCATCCTCAAAGAGGGCACGTCCGCCGTAGGATTTGGAAAGGCCTGAAGCTGTCAGCATGGTGAAAAGGGAATCAGGAAAGATGGCTGTACCCGTGGCGGATCAAAAGAAGAAATCTCATTTCATTACAAATCGCCACCCTGCACATGTCCTGTTAGTAACGCTCGGATGACTTGGATCGAGATACTTTCATTGCTGGTTGCAACCTGTGCAGCGGGGATGATCAACGCTGTGGCCGGTGGAGGGACGCTGATAACGTTTCCCATACTCATCCTCTTCGGGATGAATCCCGTGATTGCGAATGCTACGAGCACGCTCTCTCTCGTGGTTGGAACCTCAGGCAGCCTATATAGCTTCCGCTCCCGGTTGGCCGAGGTGAAACCGTGGTTTGCGACCTTCATTCCGGTCAGCATCGTTGGCGGATGGCTCGGAAGTTTCCTACTGACCCATGGCAAGGAATCCACCTTTGCCCGTCTCGTTCCATATCTGGTGCTCTTTGCCACGGCTCTTTTCATGATTCAGGGAGTGGTGAGACGACGAGTCGCCCATCAACTTGTGATGGATGCCACGCATGCCCAGCCTGCTCCCTCCGGCAGAAGGCATCTGATCATTGCAATGATCTTTCAGTTCCTGGTTTCGATTTACGGCGGTTATTTCGGTGCCGGTATCGGAATTCTCATGCTGGCTTCCCTTGGGTTTCTAGGCTTCTCCGACATCCACCAGATGAACACTCTCAAGAATGTGCTTGGTTCCCTAATCAACCTCATCGCAGCGGTCTGGTTTACCGTGAACGGTCTTATTAACTGGCCCCACATGGCAGTCATGACCGTGGGGGCAGTGGCCGGGTATTATCTTGGAGCAACTTTTTCACAGCGTCTCTCGCAGAAAATGATGAGGCATCTCATTACTGCGATCGGACTGATCATCACGGTCGTGATGTTCTGGAAGCTGAAGTAGGTATTTTCCTGACTTTTGCGGAGATCATCAGATCGGATCCGATCTTTTGGCAGGTCACATCGTTCAGAAGTGCCGGAGAAATCGAACGATCTCCCAGAACGGGAACTTTTCCCCCTTGGATCACCGGGGCGATGAAGAATCGAATTTCATCCACAAGCTCGCCTCGAAAGGCCTCGCCAAGGGTCTGACCGCCTCCTTCGATGAGAACGCTGGAAATGCCGCGTTTGCCGAGTTCCTGAAGCACTTTCCTGAGTGTGATTCCTCTGAAGATCAGCGTACGATTGCGATGAGAGTCGGTCAGGAGCTTCGACTTTTTTGGTATCTTGCCTGCGCGTGTCCAGACGACGCGCCATGGCTGGGGGTGGTCCTTGGGAAGTTTGATGCCGCGGATGGTGAGAGAGGGATCATCGGTTCGGACGGTACCTCCTCCCACAAGGATAGCCTCCACCGCAGAGCGGAGATGCATGGCTTCCTTGCGGCTCGTTGCAGAGGTTATCCAGCGACGATGAGGGGGAGAGTCGATTCGGCCGTCGAGGGACATTCCCGCCTTGGCGACAATCCACGGCATGCCGCTCACGGCACGATGATTCCAGTGAGCATTCAGTGCGGCGCATTCCTCCGAAAGGATGCCTTCGGTTACCTTGAGCCTCTTCTTTTTCAAAATCCTGGATGCACGCCCGCGGTGCCTCTTGTCAGGATCGGTAGATCCGTAGACGACGCGGGTGATCCCCGAGGCGATAAGGGCCGATGTGCATGGGGGGGTACGTCCATGGGAGGAACATGGTTCCAATGTCACATAGATGGTCGCACCAAGGCTCTGAGCCGGAGTCAGTTTCCGAAGGGCATCGATCTCGGCATGGGGAAGTCCGGCTGCGTGATGATATCCTTTGGCAAGGATTCGACCGTTTTTCACGATCACCGCGCCAACGGCTGGATTTGGAGCGGTGCGACCGAGTGCCCGAGAGGCTTCCCTGATCGCCAGACGCATGAAGCGTTCATCGGATTGCTGATCGGGTCGCGGATTCATCCTGTATTTCGTTCTTTAGGTGAGGCTGGGGTTTGAACGAGTCTAGGGAATGGCCAAGCAGGAAAACAGCACTGAGAGCGATTCACTCAAAAAAATGAGACCGGGGCAGGAAGTGACTCTGGAAATCAAGGATATTGCATTTGGAGGCAAGGGAGTCGGGCGTCTTGAGGGGATGGCCTGCTTTGTCCCTGGGGTGATCGAAGGGGAGAATGTCCGGGTAAGGATAGGCAAGGTCAAATCGCGTCTAATGGAGGCTGCGTTGCTGGAGGTGAC
>CAIZIQ010000241.1 GCA_903933015.1 uncultured Spartobacteria bacterium
CTCGCCTCCAAGAAAACCGAATCACTTCCCCACGAGCAAATCATCAGGAAGCTGGACGAGGCTGGCAAAACCTTTCACGTCCTCCTTCTAAAGACAAATCACACCCAGCCCTACACCTCGGTTTTCCTACAACTTGAGTGCGGGTACTGGTCACCCGAAGCGGAGAAGGAACTCCGCACCGCGATGACCTATCGCAAATAGACGTCGAAACCTCGAATTTCTGAGCTTCTACTGACGAACAATCACATCTGATTTCCTGGAATCGGGGTCGACGACGAGATCCTGAATCATCCCTCCCTCCACACGGCCAGAGACCGTTGTCTTGTAAGGAGCATGAAGCTTGAAGGTGCAGTTCCAATCCTTGGGCCAGGCTGGCAATAAGAGGATCTTCTTTCCCTCGGTCTGCATCAGCATGAGTTGTAGGGTCTGCTCGCCATTGCCGCCGATATCCTCATCGGGTGCGTAGTCATGCCCCTTGTCCCAGAAGGCCAGAAATTTCTGAGCCTTGTCCTGATTGGTGAGATCGTGGATGACCAACTTTTTGGCCTCGTCAGTGAGTCCTAGGTAGGCGCAGTCCATCGGGTCTTGTCCCCAGCAATGCATGGCTTTCTGGGTGCGGGCGGCATAGGTATCGAGACCGATTTGTAGATCTCCTTTACCCAACTTCGGAAGACCAAAGAGCCGGAAGGGATAGACTGCGTAGAGTTCAGGATTCTCCATGTTATGTGCTTTGACACCGGTCTTCGTTGCCTCGTCATACGCCTGATTCAATGCAGGGTCATAGGGATAGATGACTTTTTTGCCGTTCTTCTCGGCGATCGGCAGCGGAGGAAGAATTGCTTCCAGATCCGACCACGACTTTCTCATCTCCGGTGTCGTTGCATCGTCGGGAAGCTGCTTAAGTCGACCCAAGACATAATGAAGACCGGCGATGTCGGGAAGGGGGTTGTTAACCATCCAATACATCTCGATCGAGTTGTCCGGGGAGAGGAGTAGCTTGCCCTCCTTGTCCCGGGGGAAGTGATTGGTGAAAAAAGTGAGTCCCAGGTTGGCAAACGGCAGAAGGGTTTCCCGGGCAAACGCCTTGTCCTGGGTGTGCTCGTAGTAGTCGAGCATCATGGTGCTGATCTCAAGAACCGGGGTGAAGTAGTAGTCGGTATAGGCACCGTTTTTTTTGCCGACCAGATTCGGTAGAGCTCCCCAATGAGGAGAAGTCTCGGCGACATACGAGCCCTCGTGGTTGTAGAGTTTTTTCACGGTCGCCTCGTTGTTTCGAATCTCCCCGAGGTACATCCGGAAGAGCGGTTGCATGATGTCGTAATCACCGGCCTTGAGGCGCGGCCAGTACATGGCACGGGTATTCTGAAACCAATACTGCCCACCCCAGGCACGGTAGTCGGCAGTGACCGGCTTGAAGGTCTCCACTCCAGTAACCTTGTCCTTCCCAAAACTGACGGAGGGCCAATCGAGGACAAAAAGGGAGCCATTGAACTTCATCGGCCAGGCACCACGTCCCGCGCAGGCTGTCGTGAAACGCTGGAGGGCATATCCCTGGGTGACTTTTTTCGCCTCGGGCGTACCGCTCACGAAAATGTAGCTACGATCCCAGAAGGCGTGCCACCAATCGGCATGGGCCTGCCACTGCTTCTCATCGGATGTTGGGAATGATGCCGTCGAGGCGTGGAGC
>CAIZIQ010000242.1 GCA_903933015.1 uncultured Spartobacteria bacterium
ATTGCACGCCTTTGCGCGGCCCGTGGTGCCCGACTCATTCACATCGGTACCGACTATGTCTTCGATGGTTCCCTGGACCGTCCCTACACGGAGGAGGATGCGGCTCGTCCCTTGAGCCACTACGGGGAGACCAAGCTCGCAGGGGACCATGAGGTGCTCGCCGCATCCCCGAATCACTGCGTCGTGAGGGTTTCCTGGGTCTTCGGGCCCGACAAGCCTAGCTTTGTCGACGCCATTGTCCGCAGGGCGCTGACCTCGCCGGAGGCCGCTGCCGTTCATGATAAGACCTCCTCTCCCTCGTACACCGAGGACATGTCGCAGTGGTTGGCTGCACTCCTCCCTCTCAGCGTGCCCGGAGGTATCTATCACCTCTGCAACAGCGGCACCTGCTCCTGGCGAGATTACGGGGAATATGCCCTCGAATGTGCCAAGCGCCACGGAGTTCCCGTTCTCACAACGACGGTCGTCCCGCTGACTTTGGCGGACATGAAGGCTTTCATCGCTGTGCGTCCGCCGCATACCCCGCTCGATACCACCAAGTTCACCAGGATCACTGGCATCACCCCGCGTCCTTGGAGGGAGGCAGTAGAAGCCCACTTCTCCAACTGGAAGGCTTAAGGCTTGTGCTTTTAGCGCGGGGCTTTGTTGCTGTTCGCTCGCTGTAGGAGAACTACAGCATCGCTCACGCGCCTTGCCCCGCATCTAAAATAACTACACCCTTCCAAAAAAACATGACTACCGACTTCGGTATCGAACCTGTATGGGAGCGGCGGACGGAAATCGGGTTTTTCAAATCGATCGTTCTGACTATCCGAGGTGTGATGTTCCGACCGGCGGAGACATTTTCCCGTTTCCGGTGGGAAGGAGGCTATTGGGATCCAATCCTGCTCTGCCTACTGGGGAATGTTGTATCGGGCTTCGGCGTCCTCTGTTTCACCGAGATCTTCTATCCACTATTCGGTGGGAATTTTGAGATGAATGTGCTCGTGGCAACTTCCGTTGGACTTCTGCTCGGTTGGTTCTTGGGTGTAGCTGCGGAGATTGCCTCCCTGTTTCTTTTTTCTGCTTTGGTCCTCGGGGCTTTAAGGGTGTTGAGAATTGAAAGTCCTTCTTATCAACGCATCTTCCGCGTAGTTGCCTACACTTCCATCCTGATTTCTATTCTCTCTACCTTCATCGGATTTGTGATCTGTGCGATCATGCCAAAACCGTTGTGGGATGCCCTCCAAACCGTTGTTTTGATTCTTTTGATGATCTGGCAGGGGTATTGCATTGTTGTTGGGCTAAGCAAAACAACGAGCACCCTTTTTTGGAAACCGGTAACTGCCGTGGTGGTGGCGATGCTGCTTGCCTATGGATCTGTTGAGATCACCTCACTCAGTAATCCCATAGGACATAGGATCTGGGACGCGGCTTACCACGCCATCACTGGAAATCACTTCCAGTCTTAGAGAGGCCCCCTTAGAGGCTTCTATTTCGCCGTTGAGGGGGATGGAAGACCTGCGACGATTTCACCGGCCATGACACCGTGTTTGAGGAACCACCCCTGCGGCACCTCGATGGCGTAGACGATGGCGCTAGAGGCGCTGGGAATCGGGGTTTCGTCGAACGGCTTCATGTCGTGCAGCTCGAAGATCCTTCCCGAGGGACCGACATAGGCAATCGACAGGGGAAGGGGGGTGTCCTTCATCCAGAAGGAGACCGGGCGGGGTTGAGGAAAGACAAAGACCATTGCCTCATCGGAGCCCAGATTGGTACGCGACATCAGGCCAAGTTCGCGAGAGGTGTCATCCGCAGCAACCTGGGCGGCTAGGGAGTTGGTCCCGACAAGCAAAGATGCCTTGGGAAGATCATACTGGGGCTTGGGCGCTGCTTGGAGAAGTGCCGTGGAGCCGAGGAGCAGGAGGAAAAACGTGCGTTTCAAGTGAGCGTGAGCCTACTGGGAACTCTTGGGCGAAGCCAGCGTGGAACGGGGTGAGGGAATGCCCCTGTTGAGTGAGGTCCGTTCCTGCAGAGATTTTCCTGCCCAAAATTCTTGCCTTCGGCCGCCGAATTTCTACTCTGTTCCGGCCTGAGAACTCCTCCATCCGGGCGTTTTCAAAAATCTCCCGATGTCGAATTTCTTTCCCCGATGGGCCAATTGGTTCCCGCTCCAGCTGCTGATCTGCGCGCTGGTCGCCGGTGCGCCCATCACCCTCGGTGTGTGGTATTACTTTACCCCGAAGTACACCCGCGTGGGTTACCAACCCGATCAGCCGGTTCCCTTTTCCCATTCCCTCCACGTGAAGCAGCTCGGGATGGATTGCCGTTACTGCCATAGCTTTGTGGAGGTTGCAGGACACTCCAATCTGCCCTCTACCCAGACCTGCATCAACTGTCACGGAGAGGGCAAAATCCTGCCGAACAGCCCTCGCCTAGCCCCGGTTCGCGAAAGCTGGAAGACGGGTCAGCCGATCTCTTGGGTTCAAGTCCATCGCCTTCCGGACTACGCCTATTTCAACCATGCGGTTCATGTGAACCGAGGCGTTAGCTGCTACAGCTGTCACGGCGCGGTGAACGAGATGACCAAAGTCTACGAGGCCGAGTCTCTGAGCATGAAATGGTGCCTCGACTGCCATCGTTCCCCTGAAAACTATCTCCGTCCCGCGAGCGAGGTATTCAACATGAACTGGCATGCCGCCAATGCCTCCGCGCAGCGTGAACTCGGGACGAAGCTTAAGAACGACTGGAAGGTCAACCCCCCGGTCAGCTGCGGAGGATGCCACCGATGAAAAAGATTTTCCAACATCCCGCGCGTGACGCGAAGCCGATCCTCTGGAGGACCCAAGGGGAGCGTGAGAACTCGCCCGAGTTCGCTACCCAGCTTTCACGGGAGTTTTCAGACGCCGCCGCAGGGCGCCAGTCTGACGACTCGGATGGGCTGTCCCGCCGTGACTTTATGCGCCTCATGGGTGCGGCCACGGCGCTGACCGGTGTCGGGCTCGCCGGGTGCCGCCGCCCCGAGGCTCATCTCGTTCCTTTCACCAAAAGCGCCGAGTGGACTATCCCCGGGAAATTTCTCTACTACGGGAGCTCCATGCCAACCCCGGCGGGAGCCGTGCCGCTCATCGTCACCACAGCCGACGGCCGACCCACAAAGATCGAGGGCAACCCCCTGCATCCGCTCAGCAATGGTTCCACAGATGCCTTCGCGCAGGCCTCGGTTCTGGATCTCTACGATCCAAACCGCGCCAAGGAGATCACTTTAGACTCCGCGAAGAAGAGTCGCGCTGATCTCGATGCCTTCCTGACCAAGGTTCGCTTGGCCGCCGGATCGAACGGGGGACAGGGGCTTGCCATCCTTGTCGGC
>CAIZIQ010000243.1 GCA_903933015.1 uncultured Spartobacteria bacterium
GGTATTGATCCAGAAACAGACTCCGACAAGCATGAGCGCCATTGCGAGAACCGGGATAAAGACCCTTGGAAAACTCACCCCGTTGGCACGCAGTGCAATGATTTCATTATCGGCTGAAAGGCGCCCGAAGACCAACAAGACAGCCGTGAGAAACCCCCACGGGATGGTGAAGGTCATCGAGAAGGGGAGAACAAAGGCAATGAATCCCAGAACCGTTTCAAGGGGGACGCTGTGATTAATCAGAAGATCGAGCATCTCCTTGAAGACATTTCCAAGAACCAGCACCAGACTCAGCAACGCAACACCCATCAGGGTCGCCACACCGAGAGCAGTCAGAAGATAGCGGTCTAGGATTTTCAAGGATTAAGGAGAAAGAAAGCTCCACCAAGGACTGGTGGTAATGAACTACCGTGCCTTTACTGAGGGGCAATTGCAAGAACGGGAGGAATCAACGGGCATAGGCTTCTCATCATCTTCCAGCCCCCTACTCACCCATTCAGATTGAAGACCCGTCGATCAGGCACTAGAGTCACACGAACGCCATGGCTACTCCCGCTCTCTCCGCTCCTCGCTTTCGTTTTTTGAATGTTCTCCTCTGGGGAAATACCGTCGCCCTCTCCTGGGTCTGGGGGCTGGGACTCTTTTTCTCCGTTCAGTTCACCGTTGAGTTCGGTCTCACCGGTCTCCTGACATTTTTGATCCCGAATTGCCTGGGCCTCTTTCTGTTCGGAGCCGTTGCCGATCACATTGCAAAACGTCATGCCGGTTCGGAAAGCTTGGCCGCATTTTTCAACAACTGGTCGCGTCCCTTCCGACTGGTGTTCTTTCTCTACCAGATCATCGCGCTCTCACTCACGATTTTTGCATTGATCCGTTATGGATGGCAGCCGCTGGGACTCAAACCTGACTCCCTCTACCTTCCGCTGACGGCGCTCATTATTCTGGCTGCAGGCATTCTCTTCGGTGAGGAGTTCTCCATCCGACGGATCAAATACAGCCACGCAGCCTTCCTAGCACTGATCATTGCGTGCGTGGTCATCATCATCGCCGAGTTAGGATCCCCGTACTTCCGCGGTCTCCATCGCCCGAGTTTACTGCCTACTCATGACTGGAATTTCTGGGGGTATGTGATCCCTATCTGCATCGGCTTTATCGTGGGCCCCTGGCTGGATCTTCAGCAATGGCAGAGGGCCATCCAGATGCGGAGGGAAAATACCTCCATCACGGCTTCGTATGCCGTGGGAGCGACACTCTTCGGAGCGATTCTCCTCTTCCATGGAATCCTGGCTCTCTGGGCAATGGAGGGAAGCGGTGCCGCATTCATTCAGAAAGGGCTTGCAGGCTATCCCTACGCCCAGTCGCTGCTCACCCGCGTCTTCAGCCAGCCTCCGATGAATGCCTGGCTGCTCGGCTCGTATCTCGTATTTCTAGGCGGCTGCATCCTTACCACGCTTGATAGCGGCTACATCGCTCTTGAGTGGTTCTTCAAGAGCAACGCCAGCAGGAGCAAGAACCCCATCTTCGCCCTGATCCCGCAGAAACTGATCACCTCGCCGATCCCCACCTTCATCCTGTGCGCCCTGATTGCCGTGATCGGTGCGGCAATCGGCATCGAGTTGGAATATTTCATGATCTTCTTTGCGACATTCTTCGTCGGTTACTCGGCTCTGGCCATCGGGCGCGCCTTCATGAACGGGCCTGTGAATGTCATCCCCCAGATCAAGATGTTCTGCATCGGATCACTGGCGGTGGTGATTTTCGCCTACGGCTACTTCTTGCATGACCCCATGTTTCAGATTTTGGCATCACTGTTACCGCTGGGATATGTCATCTGGTTGATGGTCAAGCCCTTCACTGGAGAGGATTTTACGACCGATTCCGAGGAGTTGGAACAGCCCTCGACCGCATCCGTCGTTCCCCTCACCCCCGTTGGTACAATCCTTACTCCAGCACCGACCGGCACCCATGACATCTCGGGACACTTTGAGGACAAGTGGTTCGTCCACTCCTTCATCGCCACCTACGCCGACACCAACTCCGTGGGAAATGTCTACTTCGGCATGTATGCCATGTGGGTTGGCAAGACCCGCGAACTCTTCTTCAACAAGGTGATGCCGAAGTTCAATCTGAAGGAGACCCCTTTCTATATCCTGACCCGATCCTTCGAGCATAAGTTTGTTAGGGAGACCAAGGAGTTCGAGACCGTCAGCGTGAAGATTCGTGTGGCGGGTCATAATCGTAAATTCGTGACCCTCGAGCATGAAATCTATGATTCCGCTGGTAACCAA
>CAIZIQ010000244.1 GCA_903933015.1 uncultured Spartobacteria bacterium
CTGGTGGCAATTACAACTATATCTCTGCATCCCAAGCCCAGTCTGCCTTCCAGACCGCGATGAGCTCCATTGGTCTGATCTCTACTCAGACGCTGGATCTGAGCGATGCCTCCCAGCGAGCCGAGATATTCAGTCTCCTTGAGCAGGCGATCGACAACTTGGAGTCGAGCCTGAACACCAACTTCAGTGCGACGACCCAGGTGCAGCTCTGATCAGTAATCAGCCAGCACGTATTGACTGAGTGAATTTTCACCCCCCCCTTCTGCGAGGGGGGATTGGAGTGAGTTGAGTTGATCTCTTGCAGCTTTCGCAGAAGTGCCGATACTTTTGGATCATGCGTCCGGGTGATTTCCAGTTAACGATCCTGGCATTGGTTTTTTCCTTAGGGGCTTCCCAGCTTTGGGCTCAGCAACCACAGCAACCGCAGCAGCAGCCGAAGGAGTCAGCCATGCTGGAGCGCATGTTGCACCCGAATCGGGGAAAGAAGACGATGTATGAGGGGAAAGTCTTCCACCCCTCCGATCACTTCGAGACAAAGACCTTTCAGACCAAGCAGTACGGCGGGACCAAGCAGTTTGAGAGCAAATCCTTTGCGACCAAGGCTTTTGAGGGTGCTCGAGACAGTTGGATTGGAAAGAAACTTTTTCCCGAGAAAAAGCTTTCTGAAAAGTTTCAGGGAGAGTCCCCTGATTCGGGCAAGAAATTCGATTCCAAGGCATTCTCAACCAAGGACTATGCCGCTCTGGACAAGAAGAGCCCTTACTCCACCCAGGATGCCTTCCAAACGAAGCAGATCAGCCTGAAGGGAAAGACCCAGGGGGCGCTGGATAACAATCCGAAGCTTGAGGAAGCTGTCAGAAAAGGCCTCTCCATTGACGATGTAAGGGAGCTCCTGAACAAGCCCTCGGCGACTGGAAAATGATCGTCCTTGCGGGTGTCGGCCCCGCAATCGCCCGAAGCCGGAAGGTTTGGTAAGCCAAAAGTTTGCCGCAACGGCCTTGATGCGATTAAATCTGCGTTCACCCAATCCTGTTCCTTCATCAACTGCCATGACTTCCCCTGCCGATCAACTCGCTCCGCTCCTCTCGGGCTGTGCTCAGGTTCTCAGTGAAAAGGAACTGAAGGCCAAGCTGTCTCTCGGTCGTCCCCTGAAGGTGAAGCTCGGCGTCGATCCCACCTCTCCTGACATCCATCTGGGACACACGGTCGGTCTTACCAAACTGCGCCAGTTCCAGGAACTAGGCCATGAGGCAATTCTGATCATCGGCGACTTCACGGCCATGATCGGAGATCCCAGCGGTCGCTCCGCGACCCGGCCTCATCTCTCTCATTATCAAGTCATGGAGCATGCCAAGACCTATCAGGAGCAGGCTTTCAGAATCCTTGATCCCGAGAAGACCGTGATCCGGTATAACGGCGAGTGGTTTGGAAAAATGGGCTTTCAGGATGTGATGCGACTAAACAGTCGCGTCACGCTCCAGCAGATGCTCCAGCGTGAGGATTTCCGGGAGCGCATCGACAAGGGGCTCCCTGTCCGTGCCCATGAAATCCAGTATCCGATCATGCAGGGGTGGGATTCGGTGGTGATCCAGGCCGATGTGGAACTCGGCGGTACCGATCAGCTGTTCAATATCCTCGTCGGACGCGATCTTCAGCACGAGGAGGGGATGCACCAGCAGGTAGCCATGATGCTTCCGATCCTGACGGGACTCGATGGCACCCAGAAGATGAGCAAGAGCCTAGGCAATGCTGTCGGAGTGACCGAACCTCCGGGTGAGATGTTCGGCAAGCTGATGAGCATTTCCGACGAGCAGATGAGCGACTATTACAGCCTCCTTCTTCAGGAGGCGGTTCCCGCCGGTGCCCATCCGATGGATGCCAAGAAGTCGCTGGCCGAGAGGCTTACGACTCGCTTTCACTCTGCTGCCGAAGCCCGCCATGCCAGGGAGGAGTTCGAACTCCGCTTTTCCAAAAAGGATCTCGATGCTGCGGAACTTCCATCGTACGCACCTTCGGCGGATCTACCTCGTGACATCATTTCTCTCGGAGTGGATGCCTTCGACCGCGTGCTCGGGATCAAAAAATCGCGAGGTGATGTCCGCCGCCTCGTCGAGGGGGGAAGCATTTCCTGGCGCGGGGAAAAAATCGCCGATCCCAAGGCCGAAATCCCGGTCGGAGAAGGTGGTGTGCTCAAGCTCGATCGCAAAAACGCCGTGAGATTGTCTTAGCATCGAAGGGCAACAGCTAATTGTGACAATTTCTCCATATAAGGATTGATGCTTGCCCGCCTCTAACCAGAACTGACAGAAAACATGAAAAACATGACAAAGAATCTTTTTGGGAAAATTACGCCGGCTAGTCTTTCCCAAGCCAAAAAGGAGGCCGCAGAAACTGTCACGGAACACGAGAAGCGTCTCCTTGAGGTCTGCTGCAAGCAACTCGAGAACGCGCTCTGGTTCATGAAGAGCAGCGAACAGGGCCTCGCCGAGAAGGATGTCGAACTCCTGCGTGAGGAGTGGGGTTCAAATGATCTTGGACAGAAGAAAAAGCATGGATTCCTGATGGAGATCCTGCTGCGCTGCAAGAACCCTCTGGTCATCCAGCTTCTCGTGATCGCTGCCATTTCACTGGCCACCGGTGATCCTGCCTCCGCCACGATCGTCGGGTTGATGGTGGTCATCTCCGTGGGGCTCTCCTACTACCAGGAGAGCAAGTCCGGAAAAGCCGTCGAGGCGCTCAACGCCATGGTCCAGACCAACTGCCATGTCATCCGTGATGGCATTGAGCAGGAGATCCCGATGGCTGATATCGTTCCCGGGGACATCGTCGTTCTTCAGGCCGGATCGATCATCCCCGCGGATCTCCGACTCATCACGGCAAAAGATTTCTTTGTCAGCCAATCCTCCCTCACGGGTGAATCGATGCCGGTAGAGAAGCATGCAGAGACCCCTACCGAGCCCTCCAAGGCCGTTATCGAGATGCCCAATGCGGTCTTCCAGGGAAGCAACGTTGTCAGTGGCACAGCCAAGGCAGTCGTCGTCAATACCGGCACCCGCACCCACTTCGGTTCCATTTCCGAGAAACTCGGCAGTGCTCCCGTCCTAACGAGCTTTGACCGCGGTATCGCCGGATTCACCTGGCTGATGATCCGCTTCATGCTGGTCATGGTGAGTGTGGTGTTCCTGATTATCGGGGTCACAAAGCATGATTGGTCCGGTGCCCTGATGTTCGCCCTGGCCGTTTCGCTTGGAATGACGCCGGAAATGCTTCCGATGATGGTGGCGGTGAATCTCGCCAAGGGTGCGCTCGCCATGTCGAAGAAAAAGGTGATCGTGAAAAAACTCCATGCGATCCAGAACTTCGGGGCCATCGACATCCTCTGTACGGACAAGACCGGTACCCTGACTCAGGATCGCGTCATCCTGGAGAAGTATGTCGATGTGACCGGACGGCAGAGCGAGGACGTCCTCCGTTACGCCTACATGAATAGTTACTATCAGACGGGCCTTCGCAACCTGCTGGACAATTCTGTCCTTGCGCACACCGACATCGATGTCGACCGCGGGTGCAAGAAGGTCGACGAGATTCCCTTCGATTTCCAGCGTAAGCGGATGTCGGTGGTCGTGGATTACGAGGGCGACCACGTGCTCATCTGCAAAGGGGCCGTGGAGGACATCTTCAAGTCCTGCACCCACTATCAGGTCGACGACGAGGTCTACATGATGATCGATCTGATCAAGAACGACCTACTCGAGGAGTTCGAGGCCTTGAGCCGCGACGGCTACCGCGTACTCGGGATCGCTTACCGCGAGTTTCCCCGCGATAAGGGAAGCTTTTCCATCGCCGATGAGAGCGACCTGATCCTGCTTGGTTACATTGCCTTCCTCGATCCACCTAAGGAGTCCGCCCAGAAAGCGATCGCCTCACTTGCCCATTACGGAGTCACGACCAAGATCCTCACGGGTGACAATGCGCTTGTCACCGGCAAGATCTGCCGCGATGTCCATCTGGAGGCCGGAGAGATCATCACCGGCGACATGATCGTCGGAATGGATGAGGCTGCGCTGGGTGAGCTTGCCGAGAAGACGAGCGTCTTTGCCCGTCTCTCGCCGGCCCAGAAAGAGAGCATCATCGTCGCCCTTCAGAAGCGTGGCCATGTGGTCGGCTATATGGGGGATGGCATCAACGACGCCCTCTCGATGCGGGTCGCCGATGTCGGCATCTCGGTCGACACGGCCGTCGACGTCGCCAAGGAATCGGCCGACATCATCCTGCTCGAGCGAAGCCTGATGGTCCTGGAAGATGGCATTCTTGAGGGACGCAAGGTCTTTGCGAACATCATCAAGTACATCCGCATGGGGGCCAGTTCCAACTTCGGGAACATGTTCTCGATGGTAGGCAGCAGTTACTTCCTCAAGTTCCTTCCCATGCTCCCCGTTCAAGTGCTGGTGAACAACCTGCTCTACGACTTCTCACAGATCGGCATTCCCTACGACAACGTCGATGCCGAATACATGCAGAAGCCCCGCAAATGGAACATCGGGAACATCCAGAGGTTCATGATGTGCGTCGGTCCGACCAGCTCCATCTTCGACTACACCACCTTCGCCGTGATGCTCTGGTTCTTCAAGTGCAGCAACCTGAACCTGGCCGCGCCGGCCGAGTTGCTTCACCGTTTCGCGGGAGGGCCGGGTGTGGCCAATGACGACACCTATGCCGCCTCCCTCTTCCACTCCGGATGGTTCGTCGAGTCGATCATCACGCAGACCCTGATCGTTCATGTCATCCGTACGCGGAAGATTCCTTTCTTCGGGAGCTGCGCCAGCCCCGCCCTCATTCTCTCCACGGTAATCATCATCGCGGTCGGTTCGGCGATCCCCTACATCCCGCCTGTGGCCGCATACCTCGGCATGGTACCGCTTCCCCCCGTTTTCTGGATTTTCATCCTCGCCACGATCCTTTGCTACGTGATGCTCACCCATTCGGTGAATGCATGGTTTGCCAGAAAGTTCGGGATTGATTAAGACAGCACTCTCTTTTTTTCATGAAAGCTCTCCTCAATGCCCTGCAAGAAGGTCGCCTCGTCGAACTTCCTGACAATATCAAGACCGATGCTCTCGAATTTCTCGGGACACTGCTTGAGGCGGTTCCGGAAGTCAGTGAGGAAGGAATCACCGAAAAGGCGCTGAGCCGGGAGAAACTTCACAATACCGGCATCGGACGGGGTTGGGCTTGCCCTCATGCCACCTCCGAGAACGACGGGGAGGTGCTCTGTGCCGTCGGTTGGAGTCCCACAGGAATCGATTACGGGTCACCCGACGGAGTCCCTGTTCATCTGGTGGTGATGTATCTCGTCCCTGACTCGCAGAGAAATTCCTATCTCAAGGAAATTTCCCAATTGGCCAAGGCCATTCATCAGAATGAGGAGTTGCAGAAGCTTCAGGAACTCGAGGATCTCTCCGATGTCCGTCATGCATTGCTCGATGCGATCACCCATGCTATCGAATCGGTGACTCCCGAGGCCCGAGCACGGATGATCCAGCTCGAGGTGCGCCATGCCGAAGCGGCTGCAGTGGCCGAGGAGACAGCTGATATCCTCACGCTCGATCCGATTGCCCGGTCGATCCGTCCATTGGCCATCCTTATTGTTCCGGGTGCCAAGCCCGTCGTTCTTTCCCAGGATCCGAAGCTTGTCGAGACCTTGGAGGCCTCCTTGACGCTAGCAGCCGATCTTGCCAAGGGAGCGCACTCCGTCGCGGGTGATATCAATGTGGTTCTACGTTCGAGCGAGCATTTTTCTGGTGAGAGGGTGCTCCACGAATGCGTTGCATTCAGGGGCTCCGCTAAGAACTCTTAGCGGGGTCTCGGGACCTCGGCGGATAGCAGCGTTTTTGTTCGCTCGCCGTATGCCTGACACGGCTTCTTTATTGCGTTTCAAGCGGAATCCAAACTTTTGATTTCCACTTGCGAAATTTCGGAGCAGGCAGGAACACTTCCTGACGATCACCTCCTCTATGAAAAAGACCATCCTAGCGTTTGCCCTTGTTGCTGGAATCACTGCATTTACCAATGCCAAGGGAGATCAATTATCCGATAAGAAAATCATAGCTGCACTGGAACAGCAGTGGATCGAAGCATTCAAGACTAACAATCCCGACTTGCTTGCTCCGATCATCGCGAAATCGTGGGTACAAACTTCATCCGATGGCACGCTTTCCGGCAAGTCCCATGAGATGGCTGATACCAAGGAAACCAAATGGATGAGCCTGAAAAACATTGATCTCAAAATCACCATGTATGGTGATACAGCCATCGTTACTGGAATCTTTCAAGGGATGGGAACGGCTTCCTGGGGGGCGGTTGATGATCATTATCGGTTCACCGACACTTGGGTAAAAACACGGAAGGGATACTGGCAGTGTGTAGCGACTCAGTTGACGACGATTGCAAAGTGACCCGTGGATAGGATCTTGGAGCTTGCCGCGATGACTCATCCCACATGGATAGTCCATCGGAATGGGGTTCAAGAAGCGCCCATCAATCCACCTAACCGGCGGTTCAGTTCTAGGCCTTATAAAGGTACGCAACGCGGCCGGTGATGCCGCAGAAGAGATGCCATGGAATGGTATCTGCTTTCTGAGCTACTTCGGTGGCTGTGATTTCGTCTTTTCCCTGTTTTCCTACAAGAACGGCTTCATCACCAACTTTGATGCCCTTGATTGCAGAGACATCAACCATGATCTGGTCCATGGTCACGCGACCCAGGACGGGGCAGCGCTTGCCCTTGATGAGAACGGAGGCTCCTTTCCCTGAGATGTGTCTCGGGTAGCCATCAGCATAGCCAACAGGCAGGACGGCCACTTTCATTGCTCGAGGAGTCTTAAAGGTGCTTCCGTAGCTGATGCCATGACCTTTCGGGAGATCATTCAGGAAGGTGACGGCGGCTTTCCAGCTTAGGACAGGACGGAGGAGTTTTTGGAAAGAGGGAATGGGAGAGACTCCATACAGGGCGAGCCCGACGCGCACCAGATGATGGGCATGTGCGGGAAAGAGCATGGTGCCGGCGGAGTTGAGCACATGCACCGGGATTTCGGGGGCAAATTCACGGAAGTAAGAGAGGATGCCTTCGAACTCCTGGAGTTGTTTTTTGGTCAGAATCCTGTCGCTGTCAGCCGAGGAGAGGTGGGTCGAGATGCTATGGAGTGAAAGGGGCAGCTTCCGGATCTCGCGGAGGATTGCGAAGGCTTCCTC
>CAIZIQ010000245.1 GCA_903933015.1 uncultured Spartobacteria bacterium
GCTAGGGTGACGGTTCCATTAAACCCTAAGTTCTGCTTACCAGAGATTTCCGCAAAGCCACCATTACCTCCGAGCGGGCCACCCTGAACGGAAACTGCACCATCCGAAGAGGTTGTTCCATCAGACCACTGGATAATCGTGCCGCCATTACCATTGCCGGTGGCGTTGGCCATAAGCTTGGCTCCCTGATCGACCTGGAGAGTCTGGGCATTCGGCAATGAAGTCGAGGAGTAGTGCGTGGTCGGATTATTCCCTCCCTGATAGTCACCACCCACCAGGATCGTTCCTCCGCCGGCAAAGCCGGAGGCATCCACCACCACTGTGGAATCGAGGTGGATGTTTTGGCCGAGCAGTCGGATCTGTCCACCCGCTCCGGAAGAGGAGGTGGCCATAATCGTTCCCCCGATCTCTAGATTTCCGGGGGTCTCGATCGCTACCGTACCGGCTACAGACTTTCCGCTGGCGGAAATCTTGGCACTACTGCTCACCGCGATATCGCCTTCCGTGGCCTGAACAAGAACTCGGGAAGCTGTTTTGGTGGACGCATTCCCCCGGGTCTTGATGACGCCATCAAGATTGATCGCCACGGCATAAGGGTTTCCCGCAGCCTTGATCTCAGCGGCAACGGCGCGGATTGTCCCACTGTTGGCAATTTGACCGCCGGTGGACGACTGAGTCAGGATCGAGAGTTTTTCGTCACCCGCAGGCTGCAGGACCACCTCATCGGCAGCAGCAAGCCCCACCGTTCCCTTCTTTGCGGAGAGTGTTCCCTGGTTATCGATCGAACGCGCGATCAGGTAGATGTCGCCCGACTCGGCATGGATGGTTCCCAGGTTTTGGATCGAGGACGCACTGTTGCCGCTGAACTTCATTGCTCCCCCGGTAAGGAATGCGGTGTCACTGACATCACGGGTGGAGCCGATAAAGGTGTTGACGTTGATGACGCCGGATTTGCCAACTATGATGCCGGCGGGATTGATCAGGATCACACCTCCGTTTGCCTCAAGTCTTCCGTTGATAAGGCTCTGTGTACCCCCATTAACGCGGTTCAGTGCCATGCTGGAGCTGTTGGGTTGGACAAATTTGGTGCTCTCCCCCTGGGCGATTGAAAAGGAGTTCCAATCCAGAATCGCCATGCCCGATGCCTGATTGATGGTCACCAGATTGCCATTCTGAACGATGGTGACCGAACCATGTCTGACGCTTCCACCTGCCGGATTGGCCTTTGTTTGGGAAGCCATTGCAAGCGTCGCGGCGCAAAGCAAAAGGACCCACCGGGTCACGCTGATGCTCAGGAGATGGATATCATCTGCCTCAGCGCGAACCCTTGGGGTTTTTAATACGGAAAAAGCCATAATTTTATAACTTAAGCCTCGAAGTCGATGCGTCAAGGGAAGCATGGAGTCCCATGCAAGGATATCGGGAGGAGTATGGAGTTGAAACTTACGGTGCAACTCTTTGAGTTTGGGCTGTATGGAAGGAGCAAGCTCTGTGCTATGCTCGCCGCCATGCTTTTCCCCTCATGCGAGGGGATGGTCCATTTTCCTAATCACTCTTAGAAACCCACTATGCCGCCTGAGCAGGAACAGAGCGTTTTTGCCGATCCACGCGGGATCAGGCGCAGGGCGCTGCAGGCAATTGCCATACTGGGGACGCTCTTGTTTCTCGGTGCTTCGGGTTATTTCATCTGGGGACTGTTGATCGGACCGGAGTTGCGACTGCCGCCGGCGATCCGAAACTCTCATTTCCAGTACAAGGCACTCCCGCCTGCTCCCAGTCCTCTGCGGGACGTGAAGGCAGACTGGCGCAGGATTATTCATTCCGCATCGGGCGCTCATGGACAACCGAAGACTCCTGAGAGACTGAAAACCAACGGCATCGTTCTGGGGTATGTATCCCCCTGGGATCAGGCCTCGCTGATTTCGCTTGAGCATCATGCCGATGAGTTGACCCATGTGGCTGCCGAGTGGTTTAGCATCATGGATGTCGAGGGGACACTTCGCGAGGATCCTGCGGACAAGGCCCGCCTTCTATGCGTTCGCAAGGGGTTGGGGTTTCTACCCATTCTCCGCAACATCGATGGCGACCGGTGGCGACCTGAGGCGGTCGAGGAGTTGGCCCATGCAGCACCTGCGGAAAGGGCCGCTTTTCTTGATAAGTTGATCAGTCGGATGCCTCCCGGTTCCACGGGTCTCCTGGTGGAATGGACGCAACTCGATCCTACCTACAAGGAAGAGATATCCCGTCTGATCAAGGAACTGGCGGATCATCTCCATGCTGCCGGCAAGGAACTCTGGTTCACGGTCCCGACGGGGAATGATTTCGACTCGTTCGACCTGGAGGCGGTTTCGCAATCGGTCGACCGTCTCGTGGCTTCGCTGTTCGATGAACATTCCGAACCGGATGATCCGGGACCGCTGGCCAGCAGTGATTGGTTTGAAGGATGGCTGAAGACGATGATGGTCTACGGCAATCCCGACCAATGGGTGATCGGGATGGGTTCC
The DNA here is from genome assembly GCA_903933015.1 of uncultured Spartobacteria bacterium. Lineage (GTDB taxonomy): Bacteria > Verrucomicrobiota > Verrucomicrobiia > Chthoniobacterales > UBA6821 > UBA6821. The sequence continues at coordinate 2,505 of CAIZIQ010000245.1, forward strand.
TATGCCTACGACTGGAGAACGGACAACCACACCGTCGAGACGCTCGGATTTGCCGATGCGATGGCGAGAGCTTCCCAGGCGGGAATCGATCCTCTCAAGGATCTCGACTGCGAAACACCGAATTACAATTATCTGACTGGTCCGGAGCAGAACCAGGAGCACGAAATGGACTTCCTGGATGCAGTCACTTTTTTCAACCAGAGGATGGCGGTCGCTCCCTTTCATCCGGGGGGAATTGCTCTTTACCGGCTTGGAGAGGAAGATCCGGGGGTATGGGATGTCCTGCGCTGGAATCCCGCGGTAGTCCCCACAACCAATCAGATTACCGCTCTCCGGCATCTTTCGTTGGACGAACAGATTGCCTCGACCGGAAGCGGTGACTTCATCACTGCGGGCGAGGATTCCCATCCCGGAGAACGCAATGCAGAGTTAAAGACCAACGGGACTCTGGTTGAGAATTATATCAGGTTCCCAATGCCGGAAAGCATCAGCCGTCAAGGTGATCCCGGCCTCCACCAGGTGGCTCTTACCTTTGACGATGGTCCCGATCCGACATGGACGCCGAAGATTCTTCAGATCCTCAAGGAGAAGAATGCAACAGCCACCTTCTTTGTGCTGGGGACCCAGGCGCAGCACTACCCCGACCTGCTGGAGCGGATTGCCCGTGAGGGCCATGAGGTCGGCAACCACACCTACACCCACCAGAACATTGCGGAGGCGAGCGACGAGGAAATTGAGTTGGAGCTGAACGCAACAACCCGCCTGATCGAGGCCGTGACGGGACACTCGACGGCTTATTTCAGGCCACCCTTTGGGATTGATGGGACACCCACACAACCCGGGGAGGTTCGTGCGCTGAGGGTGGTCAGGGATCTCGGCTACCTCACCGTGGCCGAATCGATCGACCCCAACGATTGGGAGCGTCCGGGCGCGGACGCCATCCTCGATAGGGTGAAGCAACAGCGTTCGCGGGGAGCCGTGATCCTCCTGCATGACAGTGGGGGTGAGCGTTCCCAGACGGTGGCCGCTCTGCCGGGGATCATCGATTATCTGCGTAGTCGTGGAGATACCCTGGTGCCTCTTTCGAGCATCATCAGACTGCCGAGGGATATAGTGATGCCTCCTCTTAGGCGGGACCAACCGCTTTCCACCCGCTATGTCTACGGAGGCTTTGCCTTTCTGCGATTCCTTGAGAATGCCGCTTGGACGCTGCTCGTGGTTGTTACCTTGCTTGCCCTGCTCAGGGTTCTTTTTTACTCCCTCTGTGCGTTTCGCCACCGGGATCGGGAAAGAATGAATCCACCTTTCATTCCGGAACAGCTTCCTGCGATCAGTGTTCTGCTGGCCGCCTACAATGAGGAGAGGGTGATAGCCGACACGATCCAGCACCTCCTCAAGGCCGACTATCCCGGGGCTATGGAGATCATCGTTGTCGACGACGGTTCCAAGGACGGGACTGCCGCCGTGGTGGAGGGGATCGCCGTGAAGGAATCACGGGTCCGTCTTATCAGACAACCCAATGGAGGAAAGGCCTCTGCGCTCAGCAGGGCCCTTGCGGAGTCAACCCATAAGACTATTGTCATGATCGATGCTGACACGATGGTGGCCCCGGACGGGCTGATCACGTTGATTGCCCCGCTTTCCGATCCCAAGGTGGGTGCCGTCTCCGGCTACATCCGTGTGGGGAATACGAAACACTGGCTCGGAAAATTTCAGGATCTCGAATACACCGGCGCCTTCGAGATCGACCGTCGGGCTCAGGATCTGCTCGGCTGCATTGTTGTCGCGCCCGGAGCCCTGAGCGCTTTTCGCATGGAAGCACTTGTGCAAGCCGGACCGATCACCAATGACACGCTGGCCGAAGATACTGACCTCACGCTTCAGCTGCATCGTCTGGGATGGAAGGTGCTTTTCGCACCCCGCGCCTATGCCGACACCGAGGCTCCCGAGAGCATCAAGGCCCTCATCTCGCAGCGTTTTCGATGGGCCTTCGGGACGCTCCAGTGCCTCTGGAAGCATGGAGAGGTTCTCTTTGCGCCCGGTGCCGGATGGCTTGGATGGTTTGCGCTCCCCTCGATCTGGGTCTTCCAGATGTTTGTCGTGGCGCTCACGCCGATTCTCGACCTCATCGTTCTTTGGTCGCTTTGGCTGGGACGGGGCGTCGCGATCTGGCCCTATTTCGTGGCCTCCTTGCTTCTTGATGTCGTCTTGGCGGTGGCGGCGCTGAGATTGGCCGACCGCAAGTTTCGAGCCGCATGGCTGGCGGTGCCCATGAGACTTCTCTACCGCCCTCTTCTTGGCTATGTGGTTTGGAAATGCCTGTTCAAGGCCGTTGGAGGAAGTTGGGTGCGCTGGGCAAAACTTGAACGCACGGCCTCAGCCATTATGCAAAAACAAGCAGGGTCCGCGGGATCCGTCGCTGCAAAATGACCATGAATCCCAGTCATATCATCCGCCGCACAGCACTCTTTGTCCTTTTGTCCTTCTGTGCCGTTTGGACTTCCTCCCTAGCGGCTGCATTCCCCGTCTATCAGCAACTTGTGGTGCCATCCCAAGGAGCCTACACCGGAGCCTATTGTGATTTCGGTGAGGGTGAAGACAATGTGACCTACGATGAGCTCGATAACTTCCAGCGACTGACCGGCAAGCCGATGGCAATCGTCGCCTTCGGATCTTTCTGGGGGAGGGGAACATTTCCCAAGGAGCAGGTCAAATTGGTGCGTTCCTACGGTGCCGTCCCCCTCCTCTTCTGGTCCCCCTGGGATTACCCCTTTGATGAAAAACATGGCCCGGACAAATTTGCCCTGACGGAGATAATTGCCGGCAAGTGGGACGCCTATATCGATCAATGGGCCGATGAGGCGGCGAAGGTTCCCTCACAGTTCTTTGTTTCGTTCGCCTGCGAGATGAACGGCACTTGGTTCCCTTGGTCGGGATGGTTTTATGGCAAAGGCCCGGCGGATCCCGTTACCCCCAAGAAATCCGGAATCACCACCCCTGCCACGGAGGCATTGGCGAAGCTCACGGGAGCCAACGATGGACTCGAAAAAAGCTGGTTCGGCAAGGGGAATATCAAGAATCCCGCCACCTGGGAAGGTCCCGAGACCTTCAAGAAAGCATGGCGTCATGTTGTCGATCGTGTGAGGGCGCGTGGAGCGACCAATGTGCTCTGGGTCTTCCAGCCCAATAACTATTCCGATCCTCCGGGCTATATCTCCTGGAACCAGCCGGCCGCTTACTATCCAGGCCCAAAGTACGTCGACTGGCTCGGCCTGAGCGTTTACGGCAAGCAGACAAACAATCAGGAGGATGACAAGTGGTGTGGATTCAGCAGTCTTCTTGAATGGCCCTATGTCGAGATGTGCGCCCTAGACCCGGTGAAGCCGATCATGCTTGCCGAGTGGGGCGTCGCCGAGTCTCACCTCCCCAACGAGAGCAAGGGAGCCTGGCTTAGGGAAGCCTTCACCGTCATGAGCAGGAATCATCCACGTCTGAAGGCCGCTGTTTTTTGGCATGAGCGCTGGCAGAATAATGACGGCTCTTACAGCAACCTCCGGGTGAATTCCTCCCGGGCCTCCCTCAAGGCCTACCGCGAGGGTGTTGCGAATTCCTTCTGGATCGGCCGTCCGGAGTGGTCCGGTCCTCAAGCACCCTGATCAGAGTCTGTCAAAAAGCCTCTGGTTTTGACCGCGGAACGCATCGCGGGTACTCTTTGAGGATGCGCTTGTTGAATTACAAAGATCGCGGCTTCGCCCGCACCGTAGCCGACCTTAACCGCCAGGCGGAACCCAGCACGGAAGTCCGTGAGACTGTGAGCGGCATCATTACAGAGGTAAGGGCTAAGGGAGACGCGGCCCTTCTCGACTACACCGTGAAATTCGGAGGGCCGAGAATGACGGCTGCCAAGATCCGCGTCACGGCTGCGGAAATCAAGAAAGCACGCGCATCACTTTCTCCGGAGGTTAAAAAGGCACTTGCAGCATCCATTGCGAACGTCACGGCCTTTGCGAAGAAGAGTCTTCGCAAAAACTGGTCCATGAAGAATGCCCAGGGTGCGCTGGTCGGGGAGCGCTTCGATCCTCTGCCGCGCGTCGGTCTCTACATCCCAGGGGGAACGGCCCCCCTTGTTTCCAGTGCCATCATGACCTGCGGCTTTGCCAAAGCGGCTGGTGTTCCCGAAATTATCGCAGTCACTCCGGCTGCAGCTAATGGAACCGTTGCACCTGCGCTGATCGCCGCCCTTGACCTTTGCGGGGCAACTGAAATTTACCGTGTGGGGGGGGCGCAGGCAATCGCAGCGCTCGCTTACGGAACGAAGACGATTCGTCCCGTCACCAAGATTTTTGGTCCCGGTAATGCCTATGTCGTGGAGGCTAAGCGTCAGGTCTTCGGCCGTGTGGGTGTCGATCTGCTGCCCGGTCCGAGTGAGGTGCTCGTGATCGCCGATTCAAAGGCCAACCCCACATGGGTGGCATCCGATCTCCTTGCACAGTCCGAGCACGGGAAAGGAAGTGTGGTCGTGCTGTTGAGCGATTCCGATAAACTCATCGCATCCGTCCAGAGCGAGGTGACGCGACAGTGGAAGCTCTCCTCCCGGCCGGAGCATCTGGCTACGGCCATGGCGAATGCCGTCCTGATCTGCGTGCGTGACATGGCACAGGCCGTCGAAATAGCCAACGGCTTCTCAGCAGAGCACGTCGCCCTTGCCGTCCGCAAACCCGAAGCCGTCGCTTCCAAGCTCAATTCCGCGGGGGCCATCTTCCTCGGAGACATTTCTCCCGTTGCCGCAGGGGATTTTCTGGCAGGACCGAGCCATGAACTCCCCACCGGAGGTGCAGGAAAGGCTTTTGCAGGCCTCACGGCGGAGCAGTTCCAGCGACGCACGAGCATTGTTCGCTACGATGCCTCCTCGCTCAAAAAATCACTCCCGATCATCGAGACCTTCTGCAAGATCGAGGGGCTGGATGCCCACGGTCGCTCAGTCAGCCTTCGGCTGGCAAAATACTGAAAACTCGAGACCATTAGGGTGCTGACCGGAGTTGCTTTCCAACCTGGATGGATCTGGTCCCTGAGTTGGCAGCATAAAAGACGACAGCATTAACACCCGCCCCACTATACTCCATGATCTGGAAATTCCGCGGGCGTGAGATCGATCTCTCCTGGCGGGGGGTTATCCTGGGGATCGTCAATGCCACGCCCGATTCATTCTCTGACGGCGGGATGTTTCTTGATGCGGCCGCAGCGTGTGATCATGGGCTGAACCTTCTCGCAGAAGGGGCCTCCATCCTCGATGTCGGGGGGGAATCGACCCGGCCGGGATCGCTTCCGGTGAGCGCCGAGGAGGAAATCAACCGGGTCCTTCCCGTGATCCGTGCTCTCCGTGCCAGGACGAAGGCGCCGATCTCCATCGACACATCCAAAGCCGCCGTTGCCGAGGCTGCAATTGATGCCGGAGCGGATATCATCAACGACGTCACGGCTTTGCGGGGCGATCCCCGGATGCCGGCCCTGGCATCCTCGACTCGTGCCGGCCTCATCCTGATGCACATGCAGGGAACGCCGCAAACCATGCAGGAGGCTCCCTCTTATCCGCAGGACGATGTGGTGGATGAGGTGGCAAAATTTCTTTCAGAGCGCCGCGATGCAGCCCTAGGGTGTGGCGTGGACCATGCCGCCATCATCTTTGATCCAGGGCTAGGCTTCGGAAAAACCGTGGCCCATAACCTTTCGCTGCTGCGGCATATTCCTCTTCTGGCAGGACTCGGCTCCCCTCTCCTGATCGGTCACTCGAGAAAATCATTCCTGGCGAAGATCGCAGGGGAAGATGACGCGCGGAACCTCTCTTCCGACCGTCTCTCACCCGGCATCGCCGTTACCAGCATTGCTCGGGAACAGGGGGCGCGACTCTTCAGGGTTCATGAACCGCAACCTCATGCCGCCGCGCTGCGCATTACGGAAGCCATTCTTTCAGCATGAGGACGATCCTTCATTCCGCCCTCGATTTGTTCCATGCTTATTGGACCTCCGGTCTGGAGATCCTGATTCTCGCGGCCATCCTCTACTACATCTATCTCTACCTGCGTGGCACCCACGGCGCACGGATCCTAATCGGGCTTGCCCTGGTCTTCCTGACACTAACCTTCATCTCGCAGATCCTCGATCTGGCGGTTCTCGGTTGGATCCTGAGAAGCTTCTCTGTCTTCCTTGCCATCGCCCTGGTGGTCCTCTTCCAGCCGGAACTGCGCCGTGCCCTTAACGAACTCGGCAGTCACCGCTTTTTCACCACGGCACTCCAGCGGCGTGAGGCCATCGAGGAGATCACCGACACGATCTTCGACCTCTCGAGCAAGGGGTTCGGAGCCCTGATTGCGATCGAGCGCGATATCAGCCTCCGTTCCGTCGCCGAAAGCGGAGTGGAGCTGGATGCGGAATTTTCCAAGGAATTGCTCCTCACGATCTTTCATCCCAAGACGGTTCTGCACGATGGAGGGGTGATCATGAGCGGCGACCGCATTGTCGCGGCGGGATGCATTTTCCCTTTGACCCAGAGGGACGATCTTGACCGTACCATCGGCCTGCGCCACCGCGCGGGACTAGGCCTCACGGAGGAATCCGACGTCATCGCCCTAGTGGTTTCGGAGGAGAGCGGACAAGTTTCGATTTGTCACTCGGGGAGCATTGAGCGCAACTTGAATGTCGAGCGGTTCAGGAAGCACCTTTCACGGCTTCTGCTCCGCGAGGAAAATCATGCGAAGGATCCTGCTACACAACTGGAAGGAGAAACTGGTCTGCCTGCTGCTGGGGGCGGCGCTCTGGTATCTCATTCATCAAAACCTGGTGGCTCCCGGCAGCAACCAACCGCGCGCCGATCAGCCTGAGACACAGCGACCCGCTCCCTCTCACGGATCCAAGTCCTCTAGAAAGTAAACCCATGGCGGAAAGAAAACTCTTCGGCACGGACGGAATCAGGGGCAGGGCCAACCAATATCCCGTCACGCCGGAGATCGCCCTCAGGCTCGGCCGGGCCGCGGGATTCCTGCTGCGTCGTGACGGTGGCCCACGCCCAAAATTTGTGATCGGCCGTGACACCCGCCGATCCGGCGCCATGCTGGAATCCGCTCTGGTTGCAGGACTTGCTTCGGTCGGTGCCGATGTCCTGCTTGCCGGAGTGATTCCCACTCCGGCCGTCGCCTTCCTGGTTCGTGAGTTGGGAGCAGATGGGGGAGTGGTCCTCTCCGCCTCCCATAACCCGGACGATGACAATGGTCTCAAGATCTTCGGTGGCGACGGGTACAAGCTTGATGACATTGTCGAGGAGCGGCTTGAACAGTTGATTCTCAACGAGGAGATCGATGCCTTCCGTCCTGCAGGTGAAACCATTGGAACTGTTTCAACGATTCCCGATGCTGCGCAACGTTATGGAATTGGTGCCAAAAGCAGCGTTCCCGGAATGTCGCTTCATGGGCTCAAGGTTGCCGTGGATTGCGCCAATGGCGCTTCCTTCGAAACCACACCCTCGGTGCTTCGGGAACTAGGTGCAGCACTTTCGGTTTTTCACGCGGAGCCAGACGGGATGAACATTAACAAGGCGTGTGGAAGCACCCGCCCCGAGGAGATCAGCCGTCTGGTCAGGGAGACAGGTGCGCAGATCGGCATCTCGCATGATGGAGATGCGGACAGACTCGTCCTATGCGATGAAAAGGGTGAGATTGTCGATGGCGACGAGATTCTGGCGATGACGGCGCTTGATGCCATCAAGCGCGGCTCGCTGGCTGGAAAGACACTTGTCGCGACGGTGATGAGTAATTTCGGTCTGGACGAGTCGATTTCCGCTGCCGGAGGAAAGGTTCTCCGTACCGCAGTGGGCGACCGCTATGTTGTCGAGGCGATGCGCGAGGGGAACTTCTCGATCGGAGGGGAGCAGAGTGGTCATCTGATCTTTCGCGACCATGGCACCACCGGCGACGGCCTGCTGGCCGCGCTTCAGGTCCTTCGAATCATGACGGAGAGCGGTCGTCCCCTGAGTGAGCTGCGACGCTGCCTCAAGAAATACCCGCAGGCCCAGCGCAACCTGCGCGTGAAGGAAAAGCCGCCGATCGAGTCGCTTCAGGAAGTCGCCCGATTTGTGAAGGAAACGGAATTGGCCTTGTCCGGCAAAGGGCGCGTCCTGCTGCGCTATTCGGGGACGGAGCCGAAAGTAAGGCTTCTGATTGAGGGGCCTGATGAGGCAATGATCAACGAGGCTGCCGAGAAGATTGCGGGAGCCCTAGCTGTGTCGATCGGAGAGTAATTTTCCATCGTCCTCCCGGCGGGTTACTTTCCGAAACCCGCCCGAAGATCCCCGATCCAATCGGCGATCCAACCGGCAACCGCGCGGACGAATTCCGCAAAAGAGACCGAGTTTTCAACGAAATCCGAGGTAAACGACTGGATGCTGACTTGCTGGCTCGTGGCGAGCAGTAGGCCCGTGATGATGATGAGGTTGATCAGGTAGATCACCATCAGTGAGAAAAAGGTTCCTCCATAGTGCAGGTCGGGCTGCCCCTTCAGGATAAGGAGACACGTGAAAACGAGGTGAAATGCAAGGGTCAGTCCTATCAGCAGGAAGAGAACCCACCGGTAGGCGCTGATATCCGCAGCCAGGGAAGCCGCAGCGTAAAGAGTGACAACAAGGAGGCTGTAGATCGGGAAGAAATAAGGGGCGAGAGCGATCCATGTATTCACACGATCTGTGAGCACATGCCCACCCTCCAGGCTTACATGGAACTGATTGGCAACCTTACCCCCGAAGAGCTTCACCCAGATCGCATGCGTCACCTCGTGGCCGAACACATAGGGCAGCATCAGCACATTCCTTGGAACAATTACAAAGAGAATGCCAAAGAGGACCATTCCGGCCGCAAAGCAGCCGAAGGATTGAGTGGCAAGCAGGCCATGGTGAACCGATGTGGTAAATGCTTGGAAAAAGGTTTTCGTCAGAACCCAGGCAAACGGGGCAAGAAAAAGACCCACCACGAATTTTACCAACGATTTCGGAACCGTGGCATGGGATGCTGCCGGATGAGCTGCTTCGTCAAAATCATTGAACCCTCTCCGGGTGAGCGCAGA
>CAIZIQ010000246.1 GCA_903933015.1 uncultured Spartobacteria bacterium
CTTCGGAGGGAAGCGCTCTATCCAATTGAGCTACGGGTGCCCGAAGGCAAAAATCTGAGGGGAAGCAGCGACCGGGTCAATCCTCGTTTGTCTCGTTTCAAAAGAATGGTCTGAAAACAAGATCTCTGGGCATAAAAAAACGGCCGGATGAATCCGGCCGTTTCTTAAATGGATATCTATCAGACTTAGTTCTTAGGCTTGATCGGAGTAGATGCAGGAGCCGCATTGGTTCCACGGGCCGCCTGCTGAGCCTGAATCTGCTGGGCAAGATTCTGAACAGCCTGCTGGAGGTCGACGAGAGGAACCCATCCGATGAGATTGCCATTCTGGCCGGTGGACTTGTCAGCGAAGGAAGCAGCATTCAAGAGGCGAGCCTCGCCGGTCTTGGTGTTCCACTGGACAACGGAATCAACCTGCTTGTCAGCGATGGTGATCTTGGCCGAGATGCACTGGAAGGTGGGCTGCTCGACGGCAGTGGTGCTCTTTTCGTTGCAACCAACCAAAACAAGTGAGGCGGCTGCGAGAAGGGTGATGGAGGATAGTTTCATGAGAGTTGAAAACTAGGATTGGAATACAGGAATTGCAACTTGAAATGAATAGAGGATTGGTTTCAGAGGGCTTTATTTCCCCTTGGTATCAATCAACTTGGAGATCTCGATCTCGTTTAATGTCACGGGATTCTGTTGAAGTAATTTAGCAAGATAAGCCTTGGCAATGATTTGAGCTTTTTCCTTGCGGAGTTCGTTGGTCAAGGGGATCTTCACCTCTTCCAGACTTGCAGTGTAGGGTTCCTTGACTTCAAGAACACGAATGATGTGCCAACCATCATTCATCCGGATCGGATCACTGGTTCCATTTTTGGAGAGTGATGCGACTGCATTGCGAATCTCTGGCTGGATCTGCGTTTCTCCAATCGATCCAAGATCACCACCACGCTGGGCACTGGCAGAATCTTCACTCTGTGACTTCGCTACGGAGTTGAAATCTCCGCTCTTGAGAGCCTTCTGCACAGAATCAAGCTTGGACTGAGCTTTCTCTTCAGAAGCCTTGTCAGCTCCCTTGGGGCAGGCAATGTAGATCTGAGCTAGATGGTACTGCTTGGGGACCTGCAGAGCATTGTTCTTTTTGAGGGCGTTGTAAGCGGTTTCCAAGTCGGACTGAGAAGGGAAATCGGCGGGAGGAATTGCCAAGGACTGAAGGTAAGATTGGGTGATGCTCTGCTGACGAATACGTTCGAGCTGGGCAGCAACTTGAGGTTGTTGCTCCCACTTCTTGGAAAGGGCCTCCTTGAAGATAAGTTGCTGAACGATTAGTTCTCGAACGAGGTTATTCAGTGCAGAGGGATCTTTCGAGAGGAGAAGTTGATCGCGTAGAGGCAACTTCTCGATGAGAGGCTTGATGTCATCAGCCTTGACCTCGCTATCGCCAACCTTGGCAATGACCGTGTTGTCGGCTTTTGTGGGAGTGCTGAATCCGAGGAGAGTGAAAGCGATGAATGGGATGATTTTAAGAGGATCCATAATGTTGTGAGTGTCTGATATTGGAGTACGAAACCGGGGTTTACGTTCAAAAATATTTAGTCTGGCTTCTTGGTAGAGCTGGCAGAATCCCCTTTGGCAGGGGCCGAATTCTCGGGCTTGACGGTCTGATCCGTCAGTTTGTTTTGATAGTCCTGAAGGAGAGTTTGGAATTTCACTTTTGTAATGCCAACAAAGGGCTCCCGGGCCGAGATAGCAGTTCCGAGGCCGAACTGGGCATAGCGGTCGAGAACCTCGTTACCGAGGCGATACATTTCGGCATTCTTGACCTGCTGTTCGGCAATCCTGCGATCGAGTAGAATGATCTTGGAGGCGAGTTCGGCACGCTTTCCTTCAGTTGCCTTGGCGTAGTCGGCAAGCTTCGCATAACCAAGCTTCCACTTTCCGAGTGACTCGGTGAGGTGATTAATCTGGAGATCGTCGTTGGCCAACTTGGTTTTCAAATCATCAATGATGTCATCAGCAGTTTTCTTGTCTGCTGATGATTTCTTTTTCAGGGCATCGAGGTCTGCCTGGAGTCCCTTGATCTTTTCCTCATCATCGGCAACGGCAGTTTGGGCGGTAGCAAGCTTTGCATTGGCATCGCGAAGCTGGATCATGCTGTTGCGAATGGTTTCCCGCATCTTCTGGACTGCAGGATCCACTTTTTCAGCGGCATGAAGGGAAGCTGTTAGAAAGGGCAGGAGGGCCAGAAGGCTAAGAATGGTGGCTTTTCTCATAAGGGTAAAGACGCGGGGTAAAGTTAGAAACGGGCGTTCAGATCAAGCTGAAGGATGTTGGAATAAAATTGAGGGCCGCAAATTTGATTTGCATTGAGCCACCGAGCTCCAAGGAAGACATTCTTTGAGAGAGCAAGATTTCCACCGACAGCCCACCCCTTGAGGTTGGTACCGCCACCACCAAAATCAGAGTCGCAAAATCCGTCGATGACGGCATCCGATTCGACATAACGATAGCTAAGGCCGAAGTCCCAGTCCCATCGCTTTTGCAGTGCACCTGAACCGACCTTAAATTGACCTATCCATGCATTATTGCCTCCAAGGTAATTTCCGCTCGAGCCAACATTGTTGACAGGGCCATGAATGTTATAAGGGTTATCGGCTGTTGATGGACCGGCGTTCTGGATGTTGGAAGCACTCCAAGCCAAGTTTTGATCCCACTCACCTGATACCGATAAGACAAAGGGCTCGAAGTGACGGTACTCCAGTCTTCCGTTTGCAGAAAGAATCTGGAATGGGGTAGCAAGTCCGAAATACTGGTACTGGTTCTGAGTTCCGTAGCCGTTATCAGCTGTGGCTTGAATGTCGCGAATCTCGATATAGGTATTACCCTTCTGGGCAAAGGAGGGGCGA
>CAIZIQ010000247.1 GCA_903933015.1 uncultured Spartobacteria bacterium
CTCCAGGCGATCCGGTACTTGTGCTCGACGATATCGACGGGCTTCTTCACGCAGACGTAGATGTACTTGTCGATGGTGGTGCTGAGCACCTTCCCATCATTCTGTGCGTAGTAACTTTCCAGATCGGTGCCTCCGCCGACAAAACTGATGCGAAAGGGTGTGCGAGAGATGATCATGGGGAGACGATCATGGGTATCATGTCCGGAAGCTCTTGCAAAACCAAAGCGGGGTACTGCTCCTTTGACAGGAGCTTCAGCTCGCCCGCAGGGCCGAGATAGGCCGCCCGGCATCCGGCCGCCCAGGCTGCCGTGCAGTCCCTCGGATCATCCCCGATATACCAGGTCTGGGGCAGCGGCAGGAGAAAGTCCCTGGATGCCTGCAGGAGGAGTCCCGGGCAGGGCTTCCTGCAACTGCACACCTCGGTCCAATGATGGAGGCAGTAATAGCTGTACAGGATGGTGATACCCTCCCCGGCCAATGCTGCCACCATCTGCCTGTCGATCTCCCAGACCTGTTCGGCTGTCATGACGCCTCGACCGACTCCCGCCTGATTGGAAATCACGATGAAACTCCATCCCAGCCCTGCAAGTTGCTTCATCCCTGCAACGGCCGAAGGAATGAACCGGAAATCCTCCCAGCGGGTGATGTATTCTCCCCTGGGAGCCTTCTCATTGATGGTTCCGTCGCGATCGATCAGCAAGATTTTCTTGGGAGCAAGATACTGCTCGGTGATCTTGAGCCTCTCTGGATCGGAAACGCTGTAGTACACATCGCCGACCAGATAGCCGGCGAGCTGGCCTTCCAGAGCAAGCCGTTCAAGGATCTCGCTGAAGCTGCAATCGGGTTGCCGGTAGAATTCAAAAATTCGTCTTGAAAGGAGCATGTAGCCAATCTCGACGGCATTGAGCCCAGAAGCTGTGCGGGAGCGGTCATAAGCATCGACAAGTCCGTCGGCGGAGAAGCGGATGTTGGCATTCTTTTCCCGGGCATGGAGGCTGAGGCACCCGAGACGACCATGATGGAGGAACATCTTCTCAACGCGGGTGGCAAGAAAGGTGGCGTAATTGTCCCCGTAGAGCAGAAAGAATTGTTCCTTCAGCAGAGGCCGAGCTTTCCAGAGTCGTCGCCCTGTATCCCAATCCTCCGGACCTCGCGAGTAGCTGATCCTCATCCCGAAGGAACTGCCATCGCCGAAGTGGCTCTCAATGACATCACCAAGATATCCAGTGAGGAGAACGACTTCGGTGATCCCTTCCCCACGGAGCTGCTCCAGCAGATGCTCCAGGAAGGGGCGTCCGCAGACCGGAACCATCGGTTTGGGCATGGAATCGGTAATGGGACGGAGTCGCATCCCACGTCCACCGCAAAGAATAACTGCCTGATCAGTCAGCATTACCTGGAAGGAAAAAGTCGAGTGTCCTCTGCAACCCCTCATCCAACGAGGTGCGGGGGTGCCAACCGAGAGCATTCAGCTTCGATATATCGGCCCAGAAACCATTCTCAGCGGAAGCCTCAGTGAGGTTGAAAACTGGGGCTTTGCCAGCAAACCGCAGGAGCATGTCGGCCATGTTCCCGACGGCCTCGGGTTTACCGGAGCCGATGTTGTAGATGCCGCGGGCTTTTTTCTCAAGAAGTAGAACAAGCGCCTCCGCAGTGTCGTCGACATAAAGGAAGTCGTTGGCGGCAGAGGGTGTCCTCAACGTAGGAGGCTGCCCCTCCGCTATCGCACGACAGACGGTCGGCAGCAACGAAACCGACTTCTGAGCGGGGCCGTAGGGATAGAAGACTCGACCCCAAGCCAAGGAAACTCCCGCTGAGCGACAAAGCGCCTCGGCAATCCCGTGCAGCGCATTCTTCGATGCGGCGAAGACCCCCTGCTCTACGGAGTCCATATCTTCGCGGATCGCTCCCGAAACCTTGCCATACTCCCAGCAGGACCCGCTGATGACAAAATGCCGGCAACCGGACTGGATGAGCCCCTCCACAAGCTTTGATCCTAAGGTGAGATTCCGCAGGCTCTGGTCGAGCCCGTAATCGGGAATTCCCTCCCAAGCGAGGTGAAGACATCCCTCGGGAGCAAAATTCCGTACTGCCTGAATCCAGGTCTCCGGCTGTGCCAAGTCGCAGGGATGCCAAATCAACCGACTGTTCCCCACATAGGCCTCCGGAAAGGAGGTTTGACGGGAGAGGGAGAGCACCTCATGACCCTCTCGCAAAAGCTGCTCCAAGGCTGGCTTGCCGATGAAGCCGGTGCCCCCCGTCAGAACGATCTTCATACGTGCGCGGCTGGCACGAAGTCGGGCCAGGAGGCATCTTTCTTCGAGATGTGTGCCGGAGTCGTGGGCCATTGGAACCTGAAAACCGGATCATCCCAGCGGATTCCGCGCTCGGCATCAGGCTGGTAGTATTCGGAAACGACGTAGTAAACGAGGACATCGTCGGTCAGGGTCAGGAAGGCATTCGCACATCCGGGAGGGATATGGATGCTGTTACGGTTCTGATCGTCCAACTCAAACTCGATCCATTTCAGATAGGTCGGGGAATCAGGTCGGAGATCAACCATGATGTCGTGGATCCTCCCCCGGAGACAGGTGAGGGTCTTCCCCTCGCCATGCGGAGCAACCTGGTAGTGGAAGCCGCGCAAGGTATGAGCGTGACGATTCTCCGAGATGTTCGACTGCAGGACATTGGATCCGAGACCATGGGCTGCAAACTCCCGGGCGCAGAAATGCCGACGAAAGACGCCGCGCTCATCGATGAAAGGGTTCGGCTCGATGAGGAAGGCACCGGGCAGGGATTGGGGGATGAACTTCATGGGGCGAAGCAGGTTAGACTTTTAGTTTTTGAAAAAAAGTTTGGAGTCGAGCCTCCCCTCCCCAATGAGGTGCTTCAACTGGGCAAGGCGGATGGTCTTTCGTCCACGAAAATCATCGGCGGTAAATCCGACCCGATTGTAAAACTCGACCAGTTCCTTACCTCCCTTCAGAAGGTCCCACTCGGGACGGAAATGAGTGGAAAGCTCCGTGAGGATGCGTTGGAAGGAGACCCTGTAGGTGCGGGAATCGGAGCCATGCTCTCCAGTGAAGACGAGTTCACTGCCCGGCACGGAGGCCTGTGCCGCCTCGGCAAGATCACGCACGGTGAAATTACCATTCGGAATTCCGACGTTGAAGGCGCGGTTACGCACGGCCTCGGCCGGCGCAAAGAGTCCCGCCATGAAGGCACGACAGACATCACGAATGTGAACGACGGGGCGCCATGGGGTGCCGTCACTCTTAATCTCGATCTTGCCCGTGGTGTAGGCGCATCCGACGAGGTTGTTGAACACGATGTCACTGCGGAGTCGGGGACTGGCACCGAAAACGGTGGAGGGACGGAAATAGGTGGTCAGGAACGTTTCCGAGCAAAGCTTCGCAAGGCCGAGTTCCGCCTCCCACTTGGTGCGAGCGTAAGCGGTGACTGGATTCTTCTCGCTGTTATCCTCACCGAGTTCCTCGTCCTTGAGCGATACGCCGTACATGCTCTGCGAGGAGGCGAAAACAAATCGGGAAACGCCTGCCTCTTTTGCGGCTGCGGCGGCCCGGAGGGTACCCCGGAGATTGATCTCGTCCGTAAGATCGGGATCGAACTCCCCGAGCGGGTCATTCGATAGTCCCGCCAGGTGGATGACTCCCTCGATTCCCGCGAAATCGGAGGGCTCGATCTTGCGTATGTCCTTGGTGATCTGACGGAGGGAGGGAAGCGGTTCCAGAAGACAGTCGG
Organism: uncultured Spartobacteria bacterium; assembly: GCA_903933015.1. GTDB lineage: Bacteria > Verrucomicrobiota > Verrucomicrobiia > Chthoniobacterales > UBA6821 > UBA6821. The sequence goes on from CAIZIQ010000247.1 coordinate 3,763, forward strand.
AAAAGTAACCACAATCAAACCCCGTCACCTCGTGACCTTCGGCCTGAAGGAGAGGTGTCAGAACGGAGCCAATGTAGCCGAGATTACCCGTAACGAGGATTTTCATGACTTGGTGTTTAGACGGTGTGACGAAAATCAGGGGTTGGAAGCGATCAAGCGGTCACAGATCGCCAGGAGCCAGACCTGGTGGACATTCTCAACGACATTGTAACTATGGCTGTCGATCCAGAGATTCACCTGACCCTCAGAACGCAGGGGGTTTTTGGAATCGAACCCAGTGAAAGTAATGAGTGCGAGACCCATCTCGCGGGTTTTTTTTGCAGCGTTGAGCATGTTCGGCGACTTGCCGCTGCTACTGATCAGGATCACCAGATCTTTGGGCCCGGCATAGTACTCGAGAGACTTCTCCACCCAGTGTTCGTAACCATAGTCGTTCGAGAAGCAGGTGATGAGGGCCGCTTCATTGAAGCACATCGATGCGATCCTGGCTGCCTTGGTGAAATCGATGGCTGCATGCCCAGCAATGGCTGCGCTTCCTCCGTTACCTGCAATGAGAACCTTGCCCCCACTTGCGTTGGTCCGACTGATCAGGAGAGCAGCCTCTTCCAAAATCGCGGAGTCTGCGCTTTTGAGAGAGTTACAGAGGGTTTCGAGGTACTCGGGAAAAAAATCGGCGCCCATGGGGAAGTGTTTTAACCTGAAGGTGTAGAGTCAGGTTTGCAAGTCTGAGCTCACCCTTGGAGGCGCTTTTCTATCTCTGAGACAATATGTTTCGCAAAGGGGATGGAGCAGGTCCAGCCTGGCGAAACCGCATTCAGGACATGCATGGACTTTCCATCTCCCTGAAGGACAAAATCCATCTCCAGCTTGCGAGTTCGAGTGTCCAGAAGCTGGGCACGGATGCCGGCCCGCCCCCAGCGTCTATAGTCCTGTGGATGAACTCCGGAGGCAAGTTCCCCAGCAAGCGCCACCAAGTGGTGGCGGTTGTATTTGGCGAGTTCCTCAACGGCCAAACGCTTGAAGTCGAATCCAGCAAAAAGGATCAGGCCAAGCTCACGCCAAAGCGTTGTGACGCAGTCAGAGGCATCGAAATTTGATAGCCCCTCATACTGCTCGCGCCAGAACGCGGGAATGGCTGTGGGGCCGATCTTGGCCCGCCCATCGACGGTGACCGTGAAATGAACGCCGAGGAAGGGGTTCCGAAGGTCGGGCACCGGATAGATGTTTGTCCGAAAGGCCCCTGACGGCTCGTCGCTATAGAGGTAGAGACCTTTGAAGGGAACAATCCGGTAATGCTCCGCAAATCCAAATTTTTGGGCGATCTGATCGGCATGCAGGCCGGCTGCATTAACCACATAGCCCGCGCTCCAATCAACTTCGGAGGTCCGCAGGAGGCCGTCTCGAAAGGCGTCCACTCTGCTTCCGGTGGAAAACCGGATACCCTCCGCAATCGCATCCTCCCTCATGGCTTGGAGTACGGTCAGGGGATCAGCCGTGGCAGTGGTGGGGGAGAAGATGGCGCGTTCACAGGTCTTCAC
>CAIZIQ010000248.1 GCA_903933015.1 uncultured Spartobacteria bacterium
GACAACGCCGCGGTGTTTGCGATGCTCTATAACGGCCAGAACCAAGCCGACCTCGCCCGGGTGCCAGGGATTAAGATCGAGGCCGATATGTTCGCCGAGGTGCGCTTTGCCGTCCCTCCCGACTTTGTGCCCCAGTTCGCTTCAAAGGGTGACTTCATAGTCTGGGAAAGCGGTCACCTCTTTGCCTGGAACCGCCCCTCGTTCATGAATGCCCATGTCGAAGCCACAGGGGAGGAGTCTCGGGCCGTGGGAGCAGATCTTTTACGGCGAGTTTGATGGACTCAGAAAGAAACGGGTCCTGGTCAAAATCATCGGCGAATAGAGGCATCTCATTCTTGCTAAAGGGATCTGGCAGGTGTTCTCCTTTGTTCTTTCATGAATCGGAAGTCGATCCCCTCAACAAACTCCCCGGCGAGAATCCTGATCGCCAGCATGGCGGGTACGGCCATCGAGTTCTTCGATTTCTACATCTACGCCACGGCTGCCGTTCTTGTTTTCCCAAAGCTGTTTTTTCCCTCCTCGGACGCCACGGCGGCGACGCTCGAATCACTGGCTACCTTTGCCTTGGCCTTCTTTGCCCGACCAGTCGGCTCTGCCATCTTCGGGCATTTCGGAGACCGGGTCGGACGCAAGACCACCCTAGTTGCCGCACTCCTGACCATGGGATTCTCAACGGTAGCCATCGGGTTCCTGCCGACCTACGCGACCATCGGGATGACTGCACCGATACTTCTCGCACTCTGTCGTCTCGGACAGGGGCTTGGTCTGGGGGGAGAGTGGGGAGGAGCAATCCTTCTCGCCACGGAGAATGCACCCGTCGGAAAACGCTCTTGGTACGGAATGTTTCCCCAACTAGGAGCCCCCGTGGGGTTCATCTGTTCGGGAGGGCTTTTCCTTCTGCTTTCGCTCTGCCTTAGCAATGAGCAGTTCCTCTCTTTCGGTTGGCGTCTTCCCTTCCTCGCAAGCAGTGCCCTGGTGCTGATAGGCCTTTATGTCCGTCTCAAAATCACGGAGACTCCCGACTTTCTGAGTGCGATGGCCAAGCACGAACGAGTCGATATTCCTCTCTTCACTGTTTTAAAAGCCCATTTGAGAGTTCTGGTTCTCGGGACCCTGATTGCCATCGCGACATTCGTGCTCTTTTACCTCCTCACGGTCTTTTGCCTATCCTGGGGAACATCCCATCTGGGCTATCATCGCAATCAGTTCCTGCTGATTCAGATGGTGGGTGTCCTCTTCTTTGCGGGAACAATCCCTTTCTCTGCAGCTTTGGCGGATCGTCTGGGTGGCCGAAAAACAATGATCGCTTCGTCACTCTTGATCACTCTTTTTGGATTCACTTTGGGGCCGCTTTTTAGTGCTGGCACCTGGGGAGTCATGGCCACCCTGATCGTTGGATTCTCACTCATGGGAATGACCTATGGTCCGCTCGGAACTCTCCTTGCCTCACTCTACCCCACGGCAGTGAGATACACGGGATCCTCGGCAAGCTTCAACATGGCAGGGATCTTCGGTGCCTCTCTGGCCCCCTACATTGCAACCTCACTCGCCATGAGATTTGGTCTCCATGCGGTCGGTTACTACCTGAGCGCAGCAGCACTGCTGAGCCTCTTTGCCGTTGTCCTCACAAACGAGATGCATCAGCAGTCAGGCGAATCCAGATAATCCCCTTTAGTTGAAGCGGGTCAGAAGGGATCGGATCGTCACGAGGAGGAGGTTGTCCTTGGTCACATCAAAGGCCTGCCTGGCAGGATAGGTGGGGTAAAAGATGGGATAGGCAAAATGGTATCCCCAGGAGTTTTGATTCTCTGCGAGACGAGTCAGCACCTCACTCCTCTGGGCCGAACTCATCTCGCGGACGTAGGCTATCGCCTCAGGTGAGGGCTTGCTCCCAAAGGTAGTCGGAACCTCCACAATCATCGGAACCCGTTGCTTTGTTCTGAGAAAATCAAGTTCTTTGCGGTTGACCTGGAGCTGCCAGGAACGGATCACGATGTAATCGACACCTTCAGGAATTAAGGAAAGGGGGCCGTCGTAACCGACCATCTGGCCCTGAGTATGGGCATAAGCGATCCCATCCTCAAAGAGATCGGGATTCACCGAAGTGTCGTCGGGAGCGATATAGAAGGTCCATGCATCGGGATGAATCCTGAGCGTGATTTCGTTCATCCGACGGACAAAGAGATCCCCGGACTCATCGGCCCCGGCATTGATGACCACATCGAAGCGGCACGCTTTGGAAGTCTTCAATACCTCGCTCCTCACACCGTTGAATCCCTCTACCTCCGCATTCGATAATTCACCATGATCTGCAAGACGGACAAGACCTGTAACGAAGCTCGGCTGGAGTGAGGCAATGGTACGGGCGACCGTCCCGGGTGTCTGTGTGGATCCGGCCAGAGTCCATGACCCGCCATGAAAAAGCCTCGCTTGAACCACGCGCTGAAAGATCATCTTCAGGGGGACCTTGAGCTGACTCGCAGAAAGCGGCTGATTGATCAGATCATTCTTATCAGGAGAGGGAGATGAGATACCTTTATAACTTTTTCCCCCGCCAGCCGCTTCCAGCGGCATCAAAAGAAGGGAGAAGCATCCGCTTAGAAGAAGGAGAATCTTTCGCACAAATCGTTTTTGTCAGAAGATCGTCAGGGAGAAAAGAATTGGTTCGGCAGATCTCTAGGGCTGATAACTGTCACTGCGGAAGGGGGCGGCAGGAAGTCCTTCCTTGTTGTAGAGGTTGCCAGTCGGGCAACCGTTCCAGTCATATCTGACAGCCACGGGATCGTGGACTTCATCATTGGAAAGAATCACCTCATCTCCATGGATTTCGGCGTTCGCAGGATGCCACTTCCGATCATTACCGGAGATGGCAAAACCATGGAGACTTGTTTCCAGCGATGGAGTGAAATCATCGGGATGCCAAGGCGGGACACCCTGCGTGAGACCTCCACCGACGGACCTGAAAATTACCCTGAGCTTGGAGCCCTCTCGTTTCATGCCGAGAAAAACGGGGCCGGAGTCGATCAGATCCTCACTGTAGACACGGTGCCGTGCCAACAGTGCCAGCCTGCGTCCGACATCCAGTTTATCCTCCGGATGGCGATCTCCCTGATCACCCAAATCAACTGCGTCAGCCATGCCAGTATTAGGCAAACTCAAAGCGGACATCATTCCTTCACGGATCCAAGGCCATGCCCGGCGCGGTTTTCCATAACCATCCCGATAGCTCTCGACAAGGGAATCCTCAACGCCTCCGAATCCCGCGAGGGAAACAAAATAGAAGGGAAACGCTCCCTGTCCCCATTGGTCTCTCCAGTCCCTAATCAGACGCGGCAACTGCCTGCGGTATTGAAGGGCTAAATCCCCCTCATGCGACTCGCCCTGATACCAGATGACACCCGTTATCGCGTAGGGAATAAGCGGTGCAATCATCCCATGATAGAGCGAGGAAGAGGTGCCCATTATCCCTGTAGTGAAGCTGTTGACACGATGCTTGCCGTCAATCTCGTGATGGAGAAGGATGGATGGGGGCGAAAAAATTCCCCTGGAGCTGATCCAATCGGTCACCATGTTTCTCTCCGAAGTGCACTGGATCATGCCAATTGGGAGATGCTGGGCACTCCTGATATCTCGTGCAAAAAAGTATCCGACCGCCGAGAAATCAGGGGCAGATTCCGGGGTGCAGACCACCCACCTCCCACCGCCGATGCGCTCGGGATTATCCGAGGCCCTCTTATCAGCAATAAAAAATCGGAGCTGCGGATCTTTCAGGTCATTGCCAGATCCCTTTCCCGTGCACGCTTTTGAAAGTGGAAAGTCCATATTCCCCTCCCCCGCACAAATCCACACATCCCCGATGATGATATCATTGATCTCAATGCGTTTGTTCCCGTTGATGACCATCATCGTGGGTTCCCAGGATTTCTGAAGCGGACTGAATGTCAGACGCCAGAATCCCCTCTCATCCGCAATGCTCTCCTTGCAGTTATCCCCTAAAGTCACGATCACATGCTCGCCGGGATTTCCCCATCCCCAGACCGGAAGCGTGACTCCCTGTTGGAGCACCATGTGATCACTGAAGATGGCAGGAAGCCTGATCTCCGCCCTGAGTGAAGTTGCCAGGCAACAGAAACCAAGGATGAGAACAAAATGAACTTTGAAGCAGTGGCTGGTGCTCAATGCTGATGATTCCTATCTGATCTCTTTCTTCTAGCCCCCAGAGTCTAAAAGACTACAGCCTAACAAGATTGCTTCAGTAGCGTGGTCCTCGATCCTTCTTGAACCCCTTGGCAAACTTGGAAGTGTTTCCCTTCTCGAACTGAGGCTTGAAGCCCGGCTTGAAACCCGGACGCGGTGCATTGGAGGGCGCACCCGTTGGAAAGGGGATCTTCTTACCACCCTTCGGTTTGGCAAAGCCCTCATGCGGCTCCAACTGCATGGGGAGATTCAGCGACTGCGGCGAGGAAGGCTGATCTGCCCCTCCCTGACCAAGCAACAGTGAGAAGAGGGCGGAGCAGACTTCCGTGGCTTGAAAACCCTCCTCCATAAGGCGGTCTGTGAACTGCATCTGGTCGGGATAATTCCCCGAAGTGAGAAGCGCGCGAACTTTTTCAAGCATCTGCTCGGAGCGCTTACCTTCCACCTCCGAAGGTGTCGGAATGTTACCCCTACGGATTCGTGAGTGAGTGAATTTTTCCAGATACTGGATCTTGTAGATATCGCGTCCGCTCACAAAGGTTGCGGCCATCCCCTTGCGTCCGGCACGGCCAGTGCGTCCTATGCGGTGCACATAGTCCTCAGGATCGTGTGGAAGGTCATAGTTGATGACAACCTCAAGGTCATCGACATCGATGCCACGTGCAGCCACATCTGTCGCGACAAGGAACTCGAACTCCGAGTTCTTGAACTTATTCATGACCCTGGTGCGCTGGGCCTGGGTGATCCCTCCATGGAGGCGGTCAGCTGAGAAGCCTTGCGCCAGAAGGGCATCAGCAAGTTCGTCCACCATGCGCTGGGTGTTGCAGAATATGATCCCAAGACGGAATCCGTGAAAATCGACCAAACGGATCAGCGACTGGGTCTTTCCCCGGGGCGGGATCTCATAAAACCATTGGTCGATGGCGGGAGCAGCGACATCCTTGCGCTCGATCGCCACGGTCTGTGCATTCCGCGAATACCGGCTGATTAGCTGTTTGATCGGTCCGGAAAGCGTCGCGGAGAAGAAAACTGTCTGACGCTCGTCAGGCGTGGCATCAAGGATCTTCTGGATATCGTCACGGAAGCCCATATCAAGCATCCGGTCAGCCTCATCGAGAATGGCGACCTTGAGTTGGTCGAGCTTCAGAGTCCCGCGCTCCAGATGGTCGATGATGCGACCTGGGGTTCCGATCACGATCTGAACCCCCTTTTTCAACTCAAAAAGCTGACGGTCATAGGAGGCACCCCCATAGATGGGAACGGAATGAATGGAGCGTTTGAAAGCGGTGAGTTGATGGACCTCATCCGCTACCTGTTCGGCAAGTTCGCGGGTAGGGCAGAGTATAAGGACCTGAACAGCCTTGCTCGAGGGATCGATTTTCTCGATGGCAGGGATGGAGAAGGCGGCTGTCTTCCCCGATCCTGTCTGGGACTGCCCCACCAGGTCACCTCCGGCCAAAAGTACGGGAATCGCGGCGGACTGAATCGGCGTGGCCTCCTCAAAACCGAGTTGGGCCACTGCCTTGAGAATTTCGGGGGAGAGCCCCAGTCCGTCGAATCGTTGTTTTTCCATAAGTTGCCCAGATGATACGCGCGGAATGGTCTGCCGTCACCCACCATCCTGAAGAAAGCACCTTTTACTTTTGTCATGATGAGCCGGCAATGGCATGGATATCGGGTGAAAGATCAGCGTCCAGGCACAGAACACCACGATGTTGTGGTCATCGGAGGGGGTGGCGGGGGGATGTTTTGCGCCTTTACCGCGGCAAATCGCGGCAAACGAGTCCTCCTGCTCGAACATAACGAGCGTGTGGGTAAGAAAATCGAGATCTCCGGAGGTGGTCGCTGCAATTTCACCAATATCAACGCCTCGGCTGAGAACTATCTCTCGGGAAATCGTGATTTTTGCAAATCGGCGCTCGCACGCTATACGCCGTGGAATTTCATCTCCCTCGTCGAAAAACACGGGATCGCTTACCATGAAAAGAAACTCGGACAGCAGTTCTGTGACGGAAGCTCGCGCCAGATCATCACGATGCTCAGTGAAGAATGCGCGGAGGCCGGCGTCGAAATCCTTTGCAACTGCGTGATTGAGGAGGTCAGTAAGAACGAACGATTTGAGATCAGGAGCTCCCGTGGAACCTTCACCTCTGATGCCCTTGTCGTTGCCACAGGAGGGCTCTCTTTCCCAAAACTCGGGGCAAGCAATCTGGGGTATCGAATCGCTGAACGCTTTGGCATCAGCGTGACCCCTCTGCGCCCCGGACTGGTTCCCCTCACCTTCCTTGAAGAGGATCGGGAATTCTACGAGCCACTGGCCGGATTAGCACTTCCGATCAGAGCAACCTGTGGAAGCAGAAGCTTTGAGGAGGCAATGCTCATCACACACCGGGGAGTGAGTGGTCCCGCCATCCTCCAGATATCCTCCTTCTGGAAAGAGGGAGCCACCCTTTCCTTGGATCTGCTACCCGATAGCAGCCAGAGGAAAGATTTTGAATCAGCGCAACGCGGTGGACTTACCGCGTTGCAGTTGCTCTCGAAATCGTGGCCGCGGCGCTTTGCCGAATCGTGGTGTGCACGGTATGCACCCGACAAGCCGCTGGCACGCTGCAGTAAGCGGGAAATCGAGGACTTGAGTCATTCACTCCATGCATGGATAGCAAACTTTACCGGAACTGAAGGGTATCCGAAAGCCGAGGTAACACTCGGTGGAATCGATACGGGTGAACTCTCTTCAAAGACGATGGAATCACGAAGGGTCCCCGGACTCCACTTCATCGGCGAGGTGGTGGATGTCACTGGTTGGCTCGGCGGCTATAATTTCCAATGGGCTTGGGCGAGCGCACATGCCTGTGGGACAGCGCTCTGAATCTGATGTTTTTATTTGGAAACCAGGAAGACGGGGAAATTAATGGAAATAGCCCTCATCATGATTCGATGATTGGTGAGGGATTTCCTCTTGCCACGAATTTACCCTTCAATCTCTTTGCCTGATTCTGTTCCTGATTTCCTCTTTTTCAGATTCAATTCAATTTCTAACCTATCGTGCGCAAACGCAATCCCCACAAGACCTCCGATCCCCGCCGCGATACCGAAGAGGCTGTTGCAGGGGTCCGTCAGATCTACGCCGAACTGAAAGCAAATCCCCCTGAGAGGAACTGCACACTCCAGACTGAGTGCTGCCGATTCCAGATCACGGGACGCACTCCCATGCTGACAAAGGGAGAGGCCCTCACCGCTGCAAAGGCCGTGCGGTCCGCAGGACGAAAAGAGCTGCCGAAGCGCGAGGATGGAGCCTGCCCACTCCTCCATCCCTACACATCACGCTGCATGATCTATGAAGGGCGCCCCTTCGGTTGCAGGACACATTTCTGCGAAGCGGCGGGGGGGCCCTACACACGGAAGGAAGTCTCCGATTGGATCAGGCGTCTGGAGGAGATCGATGAGCGTCTTGGAGGAGACGGAGGACGCGATATCACCGTTGCGATCAGGGATGCGCTGGAGGAGATTCGCTAAAGCCAGCCATCAGAATTCCCTTTCTACACGCGCACGCTTACAAACCAATAATGGTGCCTCCATGGAGAAACGCCCCGGAACAGCTCTCGTGATTGTCGGTCATGGATCGACCACCAACCCCGACTCCAGCGAGCCGACCCATCGGATGGCGGATGCTCTCCGCAAAAGGGAAATCTTCGACCAGGTCCTCTGCTCTTTCTGGAAGGAGGAACCCTCCATGAGGGAAATCCTTCATTCCGTCACCTCGCCGGATGTCTACGTGGTTCCGAACTTCATCAGCGAGGGGTACTTCACCCAGACCGTAATCCCCCGCGAACTGGAGCTGGATGGTCCCATCACCCGGTGCCAGGGAAAGACCATCCGCTACTGCGATCCTGTGGGCAACCATCCCTCGATGACCTCTGTTCTGCTCAAGCGGGCACGCGAAACGGCACCCATCGTTCCCACAATGCAGACCAGCCTGCTGATCGTCGGCCACGGCACCAATCTTAACGACAACTCAGCCACTGCAGTGAAGACACAGGTGTCTCTTCTTTCCAAGCTGGGTCTCTATGCAGAAGTTCTTCCAGCCTATATGGAGGAGGCACCTCTCGTAAGTGATTGGGCCTCGATGACAGCTCAAAAGAACGTCGTGGTAATCCCCTTCTTTGTGAGCGATGGACTACATAGCTATCAGGACATTCCTGTCCTGCTCGGCATACGAGCCGAGGTGGGACCGGCTGCAAGCAAAGCCGCGGTTTTTCAAAGCAATCCCCATGCTCTTCATGGCAAGAATCTCTACTACGGCAGTGCCATCGGAACCGATCCATCAATGGCTCAGGTGATCCTGGATCAAACGATCGCTTTTGACCGGTTGCATTCTCATGGAACAACGGCCACCACCCAATGAACAGATTTCTCCCCACGCTGATTCTTTCCCTTCTTTTGCCTCCATGCATACTGCTCGCCGCAGATCAGGAATCGGTATCTCCCTATCCTTCCAAATACTCTTCCCAGGAAGTTGAGCAGCGGGTCTCCAAGTTACTCTCCGAACTGACCCTGGATGAGAAGATCAGCCTTCTTTCCGGGGATGGCTTCGATGGCATGTCAACAATCGGAATCGAACGCCTGGGTATTCCAAAATTGGTGATGTCCGACGGACCGCAGGGAATTCGTGCCCACGGCCCGGCGTGCTCCTTCCCAAGCGGAGTCGCGCTGGCTGCCACGTGGGATCCAGAACTGGCATACCAGTAC
>CAIZIQ010000249.1 GCA_903933015.1 uncultured Spartobacteria bacterium
ATTCCGGCCAATTCCGATCCCTTGCTGGAAAACGTACCGAGAGGGCCACCACCCCGAAATCATAAAGACGAGCTGAAACGGTTGCCCGATGGGACTCTTCCCCGATCATAATAGTCATTGGATCGAGCGTGATTCGGACCGGAGGAACATCGAAAGCCAGAGACTTGGTGGGTGCCGAACTCAGGCGGCTTCGGATCGTCATGCCGCCGCAATGATCATGCCACAAGGATTCCACCAACTTAAGGTCGATGAAGTATGCGATATCAAAGAGCCTGTAAGCCGTCACCGCTCCCGACTGGACATAAAGATCGGACATGGAGTGAATCGTGTAAGGTTCCTTAGGAAAAACCTCTCATAGGAAAGGATATGCTAACTGGCCGTGATCGCAACTTTTGCCCGAATTGGAAGCGGGCTTGATGAAGTTTCCGTGAGACTTCCCTACATAAAGCCAAGTCGGGCGATCATGTTGAGTCCCAATGCGAAAAGGATCGCTCCGAGGAAGACGCAGACAGGAAGTGTCAGCACCCATGCCAGGATGATATTTCTCACGGTATTCATCTGGAGTCCCGATCCGTTGGCCGCCATGGTTCCCGCGACTCCGGAGGAAAGGACGTGCGTTGTGCTGACGGGGAGTCCGTAGCGATCAGCAATTCCAATCGTGATCATGGCAACGAGTTCCGCGCACGCTCCCTGACCATAGGTCAGGTGTGATTTTCCAATCTTTTCTCCGACAGTCACCACGATCCGCTTCCACCCGATCATGGTGCCGAGTCCAAGGGCGAGAGCGACGGCAGCCTTTACCCAAGTTGGGATGAAGTCCGTGATTGCCTTGATAGTTTCAGAAATCTTTTTAGCGGCTTTCTCGGTGGCCGGAGAATCCAACTGATGGTTTGTTGCAAGTTTTGCGGAGGTCGTAGCAATGAGGTAGAGGTCCGAGCGGAGTTTTCCTCGATTCTTTTCAGGGATTTCCGATAGGGAGGTGATGCCATCCAGCATCGTGCTGCTCTCTTTGATCACGGTGGCGAGGGCAAGGAAGAGTTCGGGGGAGGTGCTTTGAGCATGTCTATCGTAGTCGGTGATGACTTTTGCTGGATCTTTTGAGACCAATGAGGAATTCGCTCCCGTGGCATGGGTTTGGCAATAGATGGATGCCTGATGGAGTTCCTGTCTGAGAGCCAGCAATTCTGAGGTGCTGCAGTCGCTTTTGAGCGAGTAGATGCTCGGAATGATGCCGACAAGAATCAGCATGATGAGTCCCATTCCCTTCTGACCATCATTGGAGCCATGGGCGAAGCTGACGCCTGTGCAGGTGAACATGAGTAGTGCCCTGATCCACCCGGGAGGGGTATGGTTCGGATCCGGCGTGGAATAAAGCTTCTTGCTCCTGATAAGCAATTTCATGACGAGCAACAGAAGGGCCGACATACAGAAACCGATCAGTGGAGAGAGCAGCAGTGCCATGCCGACATCCTTGGCCTTGGCCCAATTCACCCCGTCTCCCCAGTAATGAGCATCGTTCAACAAGGCGTTCGCCAAACCGACACCAATAATCGAACCAATCAGGGTATGGGAACTTGAGGCGGGAAGTCCCAGAAACCAGGTTCCCAGATTCCAGAGAATCGCCGAGATCAGCAGGGAGAAGACCATGGCGAAACCCGCTGCTGATCCCACATGGATCACCAACTCTACCGGAAGAAGGTTCACGATGCTGAAAGCTACCGCACCGCTGGAGGTTAGTACTCCCAGAAAGTTAAAAAAGCCTGACCAGATGACTGCCGGAACCGGGGGTAGTGTTTTCGTGTAGATGACCGTCGCAACTGCATTCGCAGTATCATGGAAACCATTCACGAATTCAAAACTGAGGGCAAGTAGGAGTGCCAGTCCCAGAAGGATCCAAGTGCCTGTGGAAATTACCGTGGTGGCGAGGATGAAGATCATGCTGTTTAATTGTTAGCAATCCCTCGTTTCAGGATGAAGAGGTCTTGTTGTTACAATTTAGCCGCAGTGTTTGTTGCCATTGAGGGCGTAGGCGATGGTTGTGAGGGAGGGATGGCGATCTGTTGACGGATATCCCGTTCAGAGAAGCCGATCTGAACGGAAATGGGCCCCTCGGGCATGATCCATGTGTTTTTCATCGGGTGCCAGTAGAGCAGTGAGGTTGATGGAAGTGACAACAAGACATTTCTTCTTTCCCCCGGCTTGAGTTCGACGCGTTGAAATCCCTTCAGTTCGCGTAGCGGTCGTGGGGTCGACTCCCCGGGCAGCCCGATATAGAGTTGTATAACGCTTGCTCCCATGCGGGTACCGGTATTGCTGAGATCGACACTGGCAGTGTATCCGTCGCCTGTCGGTGTCAGCTTCATATTCTCAAGCGTGAAGGTCGTATAGCTGAAGCCGTGTCCGAACGGAAAGAGGGGGTTATGGGCGGAGCGATCATAGCCGCGGTATCCGTAGAAGATCCCTTCGCGATATCGGACCACGGGACCTTCGTTTCCCTTTTTGAAATCTCCCGGATATTCACCGAAGGAGGGGTTTTCCGAGATGGTCCGATCAAAGGTGCAGGGGAGATGACCCGAAGGATTGGAATCACCAAAGAGGATAGCCGCGAGTGCGGTTCCGGCATTTTGTCCCAAATACCAGGTTTGCAGAACCGCCGGGACATGATCGATCCAGGCTTTCATATCAACGGCGGCCCCCCCGCTCAGTACGACGATTGTATGAGGATTGGCTGCCGAGACCTCCATGATCAGTTTTTGCTGACTCACAGGGAGGGTGAATCCCCTGTCATAGCCCTCTCCCTCAACGGCGGGGTTCAGGCCCACGCAGACGATCGCGGCATCGGCTCCCTTGGCCGGAAACATGCCGGTTGCCTCTTCGGGCACGGGTTTGATGATCAGGGAGACATATCCGCTGCCGCGGCCGACTTCGTTGGCAGTCACACGCAGCGGAACGCTTTGCCCCTTGGAGAGAGTCATCACATAACTCTCTGGATTGCCAAGCTCACTATTTCCAAGCCGGATCTCGGGATGTCCTTCCGCGAGGAGTTCATAGTTTCCTGCTTCGGGAGCCACAATCTCAGCATCCCAGGTGACGCGTGCCTCACGTCCCTTCGGAACTTGGTCCGGAGGATGATTTTGACTCCAGGAGATGGAGATATTCCGCTGATGGGTAATAAAAAAACGCGTCATTCCCTTATCGCCAAGGCTCACAAGGCGCTTGATGTTCGTGATTCTGGGCGGCGCCTTTTCCTGACTGGTAAGATCCAGAAAATTACTCAGTGAAAACACAGGGGTTAACGGCATCGGTGCGTAAAAGACCTCGGTATCCTTGGGGAGGGCATTCTTGATTCCCTCAAGAAAACTGACTTTACGGAACGGTGTGACCTCGCCGCTACCTCCTCCGACATTGGGGGTATCTTGGGCATTAGGTCCATATACGACCAGTTTGCGGATCTTGTTCCTGTCGAGAGGGAGAAGAGAGGGATCGTTCTTGAGAAGGACAATCGATTTGATGGCAACATCAAGTGCCAGTAAAACGTTTTCAGGAGAGTCCAGCGGAAGCTTTTGCTTCGCCTGGGTTCCTTTTCCATCCAGGAAACCCATCGAGATTTCCATTCTCAGGAGTCTTCCCACAGCCATGTCGATCTGCTCCTGGGTGAGGGTGTGATTGGTAAGGGCCTCACGGACATTTGCCGTGGTAACCTCGAAGCTCATCGGCATTTCAAGATCCAGGCCCTTGGCGATCGCCTCCACCGAATGAGTCGCCCACCAATCCGACATCACGAGGCCGGGGAACTTCCATTCGTTCCGAAGGACTCCTATCTGTAACTTGTCATTCGCCGTACTGGGGGAACCATTCATGCTGTTGTAGGCTGACATGACGGACCAGGCACCACCCTTCAGCAATGCTTTCTGGAAGGGTTGGAGATAGATTTCGCGGAGGGTTTGCTCATCCATATCAGTCTCGATCTCCATGCGACGCCACTCCTCATCGTTGCCGATGAAGTGCTTCACCGTGGCAGTCACTCCCTGGGACTGAAGTCCCCTTATCCACTGGGCCGCAAGCTCTCCGGTGAGGTAGGGATCTTCGCCGAAGTATTCGAAGTTACGTCCGTTCAGCGGGGTGCGGGCGATATTCACTCCGGGGCCCAGGAGCATCTGGATTCCCCTGGCCTTTGCTTCCCTTCCGAGAGCCGCACCGTACTGG
>CAIZIQ010000250.1 GCA_903933015.1 uncultured Spartobacteria bacterium
CGCTTTGCCCTCTCGATGCTGTTCCGTGTGTATTCCATGTGGACGTAACAGCTTCCCTGCCAGAGATCCATCGGACGTCCCGTCTGCTCGGTGACCCAGGCTCCGAGGTTTTGATCCGGAACAAAGAGGATTGGACGCTCCGGAGGGGCTGCCTGGACGATCTTCACGGCATTGCCGCTGGTGCAGATGACGTCGGCGAGAGCCTTCACCCCGGCGCTACAGTTGATGTAGGCAATAACAAAGTAGTTCTTCTCCGCATGCTCCTTGAGGAAGGCCTCGAGTTTCTCAGCGGGGCAGGAATCGGAGAGTGAGCAACCGGCTTCCATGTCGGGGATGACGACGGTCTTTCCGGGGCTGAGGATCTTCGCCGTCTCCCCCATGAAATGAACGCCACAGAAGACGATGACATCGGCATTGGTCTCGGCGGCCTTTTGACTGAGACCTAGCGAATCACCCACGAAATCAGCGACATTCTGAATTTCCTCGATCTGGTAGTTGTGCGCCAGAATCACGGCATTCCGCTCCTTCTTCAGGCGCAGAATCTCAGCAATCAGGTCAGTGGAATGGGAAGAAGGCATACAAAGGATTTAATATGGAACTCAGGAACTCAGGAAAATGAAAGGTGTGAAGCTGAATGAGGCTCTATGCCGACCCTTTTGATCGTCAGGGGCATTGTAGAAAAGTTGAGAATGATTCCTGAATTCGCCTTTGCAGCTTTAACATAGGAACGAACAACGGTGAAGTGAATCGGATCGATTTCCTTTACTGCTTTGAGTTCCACAACCAGTTTCCGATCAATCAAGAGATCGAGACGATGCTCTCCAATCTTCCGATTGCGATAAGTGATTTCTATAGTTTTCTGGCGTTCGTATGGAATGCCAAGAATATCCAGCTCAATGCAGAGAGCCTCTTCGTAAAAGGACTCAAGAAAACCGGGGCCGAGCGAACGATGGACCTCAATAGCGGCACCAATCGTCCGCTGGCTCAGATCCTCATCCTTCAGGCTTCCTGATTTCCTGAGTTCCACATTCAACTCTCTCCTCTACTTCGCCTCGTTGATGAGTTGGCGGAGGATGAAGGGTAGAATGCCGCCGTGACGGTAGTAATCGACCTCGATCGGGGTATCGATACGCACCTTCACCGTGACATCCGTAGAGGATCCATCCTTGCGGGTGATGCGCAGGGTGAGCTCCTGACGGGGCTTGAGATCCTCGCCGAGGCCAACGATGTCGTAAGTTTCGGTACCATCGAGTCCGAGGGTCTGGGCGGTGGTTCCTTCATGGAATTGGAGGGGAAGAATCCCCATGCCGACGAGATTGGAGCGGTGGATGCGCTCGTAGCTGGCGGCAACAACGGCCTTCACGCCGAGGAGCCGGGTGCCCTTCGCAGCCCAATCACGGCTGCTACCGGTTCCGTATTCCTGACCTGCGATGATGACGAGAGGG
This sequence comes from uncultured Spartobacteria bacterium, assembly GCA_903933015.1. GTDB lineage: Bacteria > Verrucomicrobiota > Verrucomicrobiia > Chthoniobacterales > UBA6821 > UBA6821. The sequence goes on from CAIZIQ010000250.1 coordinate 1,446, forward strand.
GTTTTCTCGGCCTGATATTTGTGGGAGGCGTCGAAGATACTCATGCGTTCGCCGTCAGGCTGGTGGAGGGTTTCCCCTCCCTCGACGCCGGGGAGCATGAGGTTCTTGATACGGACATTGGCAAAGGTACCGCGGGTCATGATGCGGTCGTTTCCACGTCGGCTGCCATAGCTGTTGAAATCATCCTTGGTGACGCCATGCTCGCTCAGGAAGCGTCCGGCGGGAGATTTCTCCTTGATGGCACCGGCCGGAGAAATGTGGTCCGTGGTGACGGAGTCGCCAAAGATACCAAGGGCGCGAGCTCCGGAGATGGGAGCGATGGTGCCTGCCTCCATGCCGAAGTTCTCGAAGAACGGCGGCTCCTGGATGTAGGTGCTCTTGGTATCCCACTGGTAGATAGCTCCCGTGGGTGCACTGATCTCGTTCCACTTGGGATTCTGTCCGGCGAAGTCGCCGTAGAGGGTGGAGAACATCTCGGGGGTGAGTGCACTCCGGAGGGTATCGCGGATCTCGGCGAGGCTGGGCCAGATGTCCTTGAGGAAGATCTCCTTCCCATCCTTCCCTTTGCCGACGGGTTCCTTGGCAAAGTCGATGTCGACACGTCCAGCGAGCGCAAAGGCGACAACGAGGGGAGGTGACATCAGGAAGTTGGCCTTGATGTTCTGGTGGATGCGGGCCTCGAAGTTACGGTTGCCAGAGAGGACGGCTGCGGCGACAAGGTCATTGTCGGTGATAGCCTTCTCTACCTCGGGATTGAGGGGGCCGGAATTGCCGATGCAGGTGGTGCAGCCGTAGCCGACGGTCTGGAAGCCGAGCTTGTCAAAGTAGGGCTGAAGGCCTGTCTTCTCGAGGTAAGCTGTGACGACCCGTGATCCCGGGGCAAGCGAAGTCTTCACCGTAGGATCCATCGAAAGTCCTGCCTCGACGGCCTTCTTGGCCAGGAGGCCAGCGGCAAGCATGACACTCGGGTTGCTGGTGTTCGTGCAGCGGGTAATGGCGGCGATGAGGACGCTGCCGTTGCGGATGGTGCTCTTGCTGCCATGCTCACCGTGGTATGGCGATTCCGGCATCTGTGCCACGGCATCAGGCATCGGGCGGTCGCTGATCATCTCCTCCTCATCGGCGGGGATGGTAGGATTGCGACGTGCGACAAGGGCTTTTGCAGCTATTGAACCGTCATTCTTGCCATAGCCACCCTCTGCAACCGGCTTGGTGAG
>CAIZIQ010000251.1 GCA_903933015.1 uncultured Spartobacteria bacterium
AAGGTCAGGTAGGCACCGAGCAGCCAAGGATTGGAGGGAGGGGCGCTGAAGACACGGGTGAGAAGCGACTCTGCGTAGGGATAGCCGGCCAACCCCTTCTGGATAAAGCTGGAGGCACCACCCTCCATGGCCCAGAGGGCCAGGATTCCGTGAAAAAGCAGAATGGCCCCGAAAAGGGTGGCCCCCACAGCAAAGGCTGCGGTGATGGATGTGCCCTCGCGTCGCATCTGGATGGCTCTCTGCCACTGTTGCAGATCAAGCCAGGGACCCACAAGGAATCCGATGCAGATGGGGACCGCGTAGCCCCAGAAGCTGAGGTCATGCGTCGGAAGGAGGCTGGGGCGATGGATGCCTCGGAAGTAGGGCGAACCGAGTTCGGCGATGATCACCACGATGCAGCAGATGATGAGCGCAAGGAAGGCGGCGTGGCTGTACTTGATACGCCTGATGGAAAACTCCTCACCGAAGAGAATGCCTGCGGCCAGGATGATGAGCGTTGTCAGCGGCAGATAGAGGGTATCGGGTTTCAGACCGAGCGGTTGCCACCCGTAGCGGATCAGGGCGAAGATCGTGAGGGAGAGTGCGATGATCTGATAGAGGAAGAAGACCAGGCGGAAGGGGCGCGACCAGTTGTTGAAGAAAGCATTCAGACTTTCCGATCCGGCATTCCGCTTGGCAATATGATCGGCAACGGCGCCAAAGAGGAAGAGTCCGAGGCAGTTGGGTATCAGGAAAGTGAGCAGGCCTGTAAGGCCGAACTCGACCGTGAACTGAACGGAGAAGAAAAGACCCAGTCCCCAGACCCAGGAGAGGGCGACTGTGTTTCCCCAGAGAAGGGTGTTGAGGAACTGGAACCGTGTTGGGTGACTGGTGGGATGAGCCATGGAATGTGAAATCTAGCGTCGCGGTGGCAAGCCTTCAACCTGAATGAGGCGAAGGTTGGCCGATCTTGCAATCGGCGTGCAACGGGATCATGTTTTTGAGCTGCTCCGGACGCCTCGGAACAGCCCATTTCACCGAACCTTTGAAAATTCTCGACCGCTATATTCTGTCCGCCCTCGGTGTGGCGACCGCCATGGGCGTGGCGCTGCTGAGCCTCGTCCTGGTGTTGGGGAATGTGTTCAAGGAGATGCTTGATCTGCTGATCAATCACAATGTTCCCCTGCAGACCGTGCTGGCCTTCGTGGCCTTCGTGCTGCCCTTTTCCATGACCTTCACCATTCCGTGGGGCTTTCTGACGGCCGTGTTGCTCGTTTTTGGTCGTCTTTCCGCCGACAATGAGGTCATTGCGTTACGGGCCAACGGTGTGAGCTTTCAAAGAATCCTGGCTCCCGTGATTGCCATCGCCCTGCTGCTCGTGGGTATCTGTTTCTGGATCAACATCGATATGGCTCCGAGGGCCCAGTATTCGATGCTGTCCTCGCTTTTCAAGATCGCCACGAGCAATCCTGCCTCAATGTTTCAGGCGGACGAGGTGGTTGATCAGTTTCCTGACCGACGTGTCTATGTCGGGGCGAGGGACGGGGATCTGCTGAAGAATCTGATCGTGTTCGAGATCGACGATCATGGGGTCCCTTCCAAGGTCGTCTTTGCAAAGACCGGAACGCTGACCCCGGATAACGAGAAACATCGTCTGCTGCTCCGCGTGAAGGATGCCCACTTCGAGCAACGTGATCACCTGCAACCTGAAAATGTGGATTTGATTCGTCAGGGCATCACGATGAAGGAGGGAGTCTTCCCGATGTCTATTCAGAAGCTTCTCGATCAGAAAAGAAGGGGCAAGCCCCTGAGTTCGCATACGCTTCAGGAGTTGCTGGCTGAAATCGCAAAGCCTGATTGTCCCCGACGCCTCGCCTGCGAGGTGGAGGTTAGCAAGCGCTTCTCGCTCTCACTCGCGGCGCTTTCCTTCGCTCTGATCGCGGTGCCGCTGGGCATCACGGCACACCGCAAGGAGACCTCCGTGGGATTTGCCCTGAGTCTCGTGATTGCCTTCGGGTACTTCTTTTTCATCATTGTGGCGGATACTTTCCATGAGAATGCCCGAGCCATGCCGGTACTGCTTGTCTGGCTTCCGAATATCCTCTTCACCGCTCTTGGCATTTGGCTCTTCAGTCGTCTGGCCCGCCGTTAAAACCGTTTGTCATCTCACTCAATCAAGAACTTTCCCATGGCTGCACCCAAAACTCCCCCTCTCTCCGATGAAAAGACACAGGAAATCATCAAACAGCTGATCGATGGAGTCGCGTCGGGTCGCTCGGCCGACATGCTCACGGATATGATGGAGACGGTCCTGCACTATGGCAGGGACAATGCCTCGATCGGTGACCTCAAGCTGGTCAGTCGCTCCATGCGTGAGATGCGCTACGCGGCATCGATCTTCCAGAAATACAACAAGGTCCGCAAGGTGGCGGTCTTTGGCTCGGCTCGCACCCGTGCGGATGAGCCCGATTTCCAACTTGCCCGCGAGTTTGCACGAAGGATCGTGGAGGAGAATTTCATGCTTATCACCGGAGGTGGTGACGGCATCATGGGTGCGGCCCAGCAGGGAGCAGGTGCCGAGAAGAGCTTTGGGCTGAATATCAGGCTCCCCTTTGAGCAGCATGCCAACCCCGTCATTGCCGGAGATCCGAAGTTGATCAACTTCAACTACTTCTTTGCCCGCAAACTGAGCTTTGTGAAGGAAACAAGTGCCTTCGTTCTTTTTCCTGGAGGTTTCGGAACGCTCGACGAGGGATTCGAGGTTCTCACGCTCCTGCAGACGGGCAAAACCTCGATCGTTCCGATCATCCTGATGGACCGTCCCAACGGCTTCTACTGGGAGACCTGGCGCCGCTTCCTGGATAATGACCTGCTTGAGCTGGGACTGATCTCACGCTCCGATTTCCACCTCTTCACGATCACTCACGACGTCGATCGCGCCGTGAACGAGATCAAGCATTTCTACAAGGTCTTCCACTCCTACCGCTGGGTGCGCGACGAGATGGTGATTCGGATCAACAGGAGGCTCACCCCAGCCGCTCTTGAGAACCTGAACCAGCAGTTCGACCACCTCATAGCTTCCGGCCACATCGTCCAGCGAGGGGCCCTTCCCGAAGAGTCTGATGATCGTGCCTCGCTCGATCTCCCCCGACTGGTGCTCATCCCGCACAAGAGGGAATTCGGCATGCTTCGCCTTCTGATTAATGCCATCAATGATTCGGCAGTGATCGAGGAAACGGAGCCTAAGGGGACTGCGGTTTCCTAGAATCTGCCGGATTGATGCCGATCGTTTCCGAGGGTAAATTCAAAGTTTCATGAAAAAAACGGCTTCAGTTTCCCTCTATGACACAACCCTGCGTGACGGAACTCAGGGGGAGGGAATATCCTTCAGTCTGATCGACAAGATCCGTATCGCCGAGAAGTTGGCCTCCTTTGGCATGGATTACATCGAGGGAGGATGGCCTGGGTCCAATCCCAAGGATCTCGCTTTCTTTGCCGAGGCCAAGAAACATGATTTCGGAAAATGTAAGATTGCCGCCTTCGGCAGCACCCGTCGTGCTGGAATGGCCGCCTCCGAGGATCCCCAGATCGCCCAACTTCTGGAGGCGGAGACCCCAGTCGTGACGATTTTCGGAAAGAGCTGGAAACTCCAGGTCGAGAAGGTGCTGGCTGTCCCCCATGAGGAGAACCGCGCCATGATCCGAGACAGCGTCTCCTACCTCAAGTCCAAGGGACGGGAGGTCATCTACGATGCCGAGCATTTCTTCGACGGATACAAGGATGATAAGGAGTTTGCCCTGGCAACACTCCAGGCCGCCGCCGAGGGAGGAGCCGACATGCTTGTGCTCTGCGATACCAACGGTGGAACGCTGCCTGACGAGATCGCAAGCATCACCTCCGCGGTGAATGCCCTCTTCCCCGGAAAGGTCGGGATTCACACCCATAACGATTGCGGCATGGGTGCTGCCAATGCACTGGCTGCCGTGGGAGCAGGTGCCGTCCAGATCCAGGGAACAATGAACGGCTATGGTGAGCGCACAGGCAACTGCAATCTCACCACCGTGATTCCCTGCCTTCAGCTGAAGATGGGGATACCCGTTGTTCCCGACCTCACCCGTCTCCGGGAGGTTTCCTTCTTTGTCGATGAACTGGCGAACTGCCATCCCGATGTCCGTGCCCCGTTTGTTGGTGCAACGGCCTTTGCCCACAAGGGGGGGATGCATGTCAACGCCGTTGCCAAGACGGCTGCCGCCTACGAGCACATCGAACCCTCCTCTGTGGGTAATCGTCAGAACATCCTTGTTTCGGAACTCTCGGGTCGTAGCAACATCCTGCTCAAGGCAGAGGAACTCGGGCTTCAACTTTCCAAGAACGATCCCGCTGTACTCCGTGTGCTGGAGAGGATCAAGGCGCTTGAATCCGAGGGATTCGAATTTGAGGCGGCCGATGCATCTCTCGAGCTTCTGATCCGCAAGGAGTTGGGCCTCCATGCCCCTCTTTTCCAGCTTCAGGGATATCACTGCAACTTCCGCCGCGATGCGGAGGGATCCTCCACCACCTGCGAAGCGACCGTCACCGTGAAGGATGGAGATCAGACATTGGAAACGACCGCCGAGGGGGATGGTCCTGTCAATGCTCTCGACGGCGCCCTTCGCAAGGCCCTGCAGAAGCTCCACCCGTGGATCTCGGGCATCTCACTTTCCGATTACAAGGTCCGCATCGTCGATGGTGGCCGGGGAACGGCTGCCCGCACACGTGTCCACATTCTCTCCAGTGAGGGAGCCGAGTCATGGGGGACTGTCGGTGTTTCCGATAACATCATCGAGGCGAGTTGGATGGCATTGGTCGACTCCCTCGAGCACCGTGCCTCGAAACGCTTGCCTTAGGGCGCCGGGCCGCGTTGCTTCTCGGTCAGCGTAGGACTACTACGCTTTCCCTCGCTCGCCTAGCCCTGCATCCCTAATCCAAGCATTTCAGCATTAATTCTGCTGCGTGGCTTTATTCAGCTCTAATCTGAACGGCTGCGCTCGCATTCCTAGCACTGCATCCAACCTTCTTAACACTTGGGAACTCTACTGACTGCTTTTGGAGTTGGAAGAGGAACTCGAGGAAGAACTGTGGTGCTTGTGCTTTTTCTTAGAGTGATGAGTCGTGCTGGAGGAAGAGTCCGAGTGATCTGATTTGGATGATTTTGAGTGGCTCTTTTTCTTCTGGGAATGGAAGAAAAGGCGGTGGAAGGACCAGGGGCTTTCCGGTGTTGGCAGCAGGAAGTGGGAGGATGGGGTCGGGACATTGCGTCCACCTCCGTGGAGTGTCCTGTGCTCCATGATGAAATCCGTGGGGACCCAGTAGCTGCGAAGATCGCGGGTCCCCTGCGCGTGGTTCACTCCGATCGCAAGATCCTTATGGATCTCAAAATGGAGGTGAGGGGGATACATCCCGTGGTTATTGCCAATTGTGCCGACTTGTTGCCCTCGCGTCACCTGCTGGCCCTCGTGCACCATGATCCTGTCAAGATGACCGTAGAGCGAGTCGGCGAAGTGAATCTTGCGATCCTCGATCCAAGCGTGCCGGACCACCACCACGTTACCCCAGTCCGCGCGGATATCGCGTGCCAGAACGACCAATCCGTTCCCAATCGCATGCACCGAATGACCGAATGACTGCCCCCTTCCGGCATCAATGACCCAGTCTTCTCCCAGATGACCATTTGCACGGAAGCCCCGGGACTTGCAGAAACCCGTCCCGTTGGGAGGTGCCACCGGCAGATCGAATCCATCAGCCGTGAGGGCCGATGTCTCTGGCAGGATCTGGATCGAGGGAAAGGAATGGAACAAACGGGCAAAAAATCCCTGAGGAGCGATGACTGAGTCATCAGCTCTTCCCTGGGGGGGGATCAAGGCAAGCAGCACCAGTGCCGGGATGATTGGGTTCAGAGATGGAAGTCGACTAAACACGGGTCCGTCACTCTAGAAAGGGAGTGGGGATCACGCAACCCCTTCGATTTAAGGGAAGGTTGCTCTCCTTGTATCGCCCTATAATTGGGAACGGACCATGCTACATAGCTGCATGACCAGTTTATCCTTCATGCCGTAGTAGACACATTGACCATCCTTCTTTCTGGAGAGAATCCCCGCAGTTGCGAGTAGCGTCAGGTGCTTGGAAACATTGGCCTGAGTGGAGCCCGTAATCTCCACGATCTCATTGACTGTCTTCGAGTCATGGCAGACAGCCTGAAGAATTCGTAACCGCATCGGTTCACCCAGAAGCTTGAAGCGGGTAGCAAGGTGGTCCAGTTCGATCTCAGTAAGCGGCTTCTGTATTTTGCTCTTTGACATATCGCTGTATGGTTATATATCTATATCAGAACTTACTGAAATGCAAAACCAATCCACCATCACCCCACGCGATCTGCAAGCTCTCATGTCGATCGGTAAGCCAGCTCATCTCTTGGATGTGCGATCACCCGCCGAACATTCAAGCGTCCATATTCCGGGGACGCAACTCATGCCATTGGATGAGCTGGATCCTGTATCTTTTTGCAGGCAACGAGGGGCAGATTGCTCTCCCGTCTATGTCATCTGTCAATCCGGGGGGCGTGCTGCCCGGGCAATCCAGAAGCTAGAAGCAGCAGGGGTGAAGGAGTGTGTCCTTTTGGAAGGTGGCACCCAGGCATGGATTGATGCTGGATTGCCAGTGAATAGAGGACAGAGCCGAGTCCTGCCCCTTATGCGACAGGTTCAAATCACTATTGGAGCCATTTCAGGGGGTGGGGCCCTACTGGCACTGCTGGTTAACCCAAATTTTGCCGTGATCCCCCTTTTTATGGGTTGTGGCCTTTTGATGGCAGGGATCACTGGTTTCTGCGGACTCGCTGTTCTGATGGCAAAGATGCCTTGGAACAAAGTCGCATCACCCAAAGGCTCTTCCTGCTGCACCGTAAACTCCTAAGGCGACAAGTATGAATCCCAAGCGAATCATCATTGTTGGAGGAGTTGCCGGCGGTGCTTCCGCCGCTGCCAAGGCACGGAGAACGGATGAAAAAGCTGAAATCCATGTTTTCGAGCGTGGCCCCTACATTTCATTCGCCAACTGCGGACTGCCCTACTTCATAGCAGGGGAAATCACTGACCGAGCGAAGCTGGTGGTCATGACTCCGGAACGGTTTTGGACAACTCTGCGGGTGAAGGCTCATGTGAATCATGAAGTTCTTTCCATTGACCGAGCGGCCAAAACGATCTCTGTAAAAGGACCTGATGGTGCGATTCAGGATTTCCCCTACGACATATTAATCCTCAGCCAGGGAGCCAAACCGATTGTTCCACCCATTCCAGGAGTGGACCTCCCCCATGTCTTTTCCCTCCGCGACATCCCGGACATGGATCGAATCGTCCGTTATCTGGATGAGAAAAAACCGAAACATGCGGTTGTCATCGGTGGTGGCTTTATCGGCGTGGAAATGGCGGAAGCCTTCCATCACCGAGGGATGAATGTGACCATCGTGGAGCGTAACCCACACATTATCCCGCTGCTGGATAGTGATATGGCTACCTATCTGCAGAATCAGATTCGCCGCCCGGACTTTGACTTCAAGGCGGATGCCAACGCCAAGCAGTTCACTGAAGATGGGGTGGACTTTGAGGATGGTACTCACCTGAAAGCGGATCTGATCCTCGTGAGCGTGGGGGTAAAAGCTGAAGTGGAACTCGCCCGTGCCGCAGGCTTGGAGATCGGAGTGACCGGAGGAGTGAAAACCAATGGTCGTATGGAATCATCCGATCACGACATCTATGCAGTTGGTGATGCTGCTGAGAGCATCAATGCGCTGACGGGAGCACGTTCCCGAATTGCCCTCGCTGGACCAGCCAATCGTCAGGGGCGTATTGCAGGCGCAAATGCCGCCGGGGGGAAACTCACCTACAGAGGAGCCCTTGGAACATCGATTGTCAGAGCTCTCAACATGATCGTGGGCTTTACGGGCATGAACAGCAAACAGGCAACGAAGGCTGGATTCAGCTTCTTCACCAGTCTCACCCGTGACAACAGCCACGCTCACTACTATCCGGGTGCAAAACCTCTGATGTCCAAACTGATTGTGGAAGAGGGGACGGGTAGGCTGCTCGGAGCTCAAGTGATTGGGGAATCCGGAGTGGATAAACGCGTCGATGTCTTTGCTGCAGCCATTGCGGGCAAGATGACGGTCGATGATCTTGAAAGCCTAGACCTGGCTTATTCCCCTCCTTTTGGATCTGCAAACGATCCCGTCAACGTAGCGGGATTCGTCGCAGGGCATATCGCCCGAGGTGACATCGCAACGATTGCTCCTGAAACATGGCAGCCAAATGGGGAATTCCTACTGGATGTTCGTGATCGGGACGAAGTCGAAGAACTCGGAATGCTGAATGGAGCAGTCAACATCCCACTAGGGGAACTTCGAGATCGCCTCCATGAGGTGCCCAAGGATCAGAAGGTCATAACCTACTGCCAGAGAGGACAACGGGGCTATCTTGCAACCTGCCTGCTAAAGGGAAGCGGCTTCAATAAAGCATCAAACCTCCGAGGTGGATTCATTCAAGCGCAGCTTAATGGGAAAACACCCATAACACGGAATTGATTTTAGCTGGAATAAATTGCTATGAGTTAAATGGCAAAGTCCTTGTACTCGGGGCGTGCCACCTCGGTGGGGGGCTGTAGCATCCCGGCAGCGACCGTGGCGTTGGTTCCAGGTTCGATGAGGATGAAGGATCCCGTCAGTCTGTTGGTCGCATAGCCATCGAAGATGAGTGGCTTGGCGGTCTTAATCCGAACTTCACCAAGATCGTTCATCGCGAGTTCCTTGACGCCCTCTTCCTTTTCAAAATCCGAGATATTGATCCGGTTCTCAATCGCGGTCACGGCGGCTTTGACCGTCTGAGTGGTGTGTTTGAGGAGATATTGTTTGCCGGGGGTGAGGGGACGTGAATTCATCCAGCAGATCTTGGCATGAAGTTCCGAGGAGGCACCTGGCAGATCCTCGGCATCCACGATCACGTCGCCCCGACTGATGTCCAGGTCATGCTCAAGCACGAGGGTTACCGACTGTGGGCTGAACGCCTCCTCAAGCGCGCCATCGATGGTCCAGATCTGCTTGATGGTGCTGGTGAAACCGCTAGGCAGGACCATGACCTTCTGGCCGACAAGAACGACCCCGCCTGCGATCTGTCCGCTGAGACCACGGAAATCATGAAGCGAGTGATCGGTTGGATTGTTGGGACGGTTCACCCACTGGACGGGGAATCGGAAATTGGTGAGATTACAATCACTGGCGATATGAACGGTCTCCAGATGGCCGAGCAGTGTGGGACCCGGGTACCAGGGTGTGTGTTCGGAAGGGGTGACGATGTTGTCACCATTCAGGGCACTTACCGGAATGAACTTCACATCCTTGATGTCGAGGCGCGGCAGGAATTCCTCGAACTGGGTTTTGATCTCAAGGAATCGTTCGTGGCTCCAGCCAACGAGATCCATCTTGTTAATGGCAACGACCAGATGAGGAATCCGGAGAAGGGAGGCGATAATCGCGTGGCGGCGACTCTGCTCGATGACTCCCTGACGCGCGTCGATCAGGATGATGGAAAGGTTGGCCGTGGATGCCCCCGTGACCATGTTGCGGGTGTACTGCACATGCCCCGGAGTGTCGGCGATGATGAACTTGCGGTGGGGGGTCGCGAAGTAACGGTAGGCGACGTCGATGGTGATTCCCTGCTCGCGCTCGGCGCGCAGGCCGTCGGTCAGGTTGGCCAGGTTGATCTGGCCACCACCCGTGATGTCCGCGGAGCGTTCGAGTGCCTCGATCTGATCCTCCATGAGCGACTTGGAATCGTAGAGGAGTCGTCCGATCAGGGTCGACTTACCGTCGTCGACCGATCCGCAGGTGTTGAAGCGGAGAAGATCTACCGGGTGGTTGAAAGCGGTCATTTGAGTAATTTTGAATCAAGAAAACAGGAAAATAGGAAAAATGATGTTGGGCTTGTCATGATGACTTGGTGCATTCCTCTCTGCGCCCCTGAGTCTCAGCGCGAAATATTTTGGTGTGGGATTGTGGAAATGGATCGGGTGCTAAAAGTAACCGGCTTTTTTCCGATCTTCCATGGCCGCTTCGGAGACGCGATAATCGGCTCGGGAGCCACGCTCTGTCACACGTGCCGCGGCAATCTCGGCGATGATGTCGTCGCAGTTGGCCGCGGGGGACTCGACGCAACCGGTACTGATGATGTCTCCGATGGTGCGGACGCGGACGACAAGTTCCTTCACCTCCTCGTTTGGCTTAGCCGGCATTAGGTCAGTGTCGGGAACCCACTGCCCACCGCGTCGGACACAGCGCCGCTTGTGGCTGAAGTAGATCGAGGGGACCTCGAGTTTTTCGCGCTTAATGTATTCCCAGACATCCATCTCGGTCCAGTTGGAGAGGGGGAAGACACGCATGTTCTCACCCGGATTCAGGCGACCGTTGTAGAGATTCCAGATCTCGGGGCGCTGGTTCTTGGGATCCCATTGGCCGAAGCTGTCGCGGAAGCTGAAGAAGCGTTCCTTGGCGCGGGCCTTCTCCTCATCGCGGCGAGCTCCACCGATGCATGCGTCGAAGCGGAATTCCTCGATGGCGGCGAGTAGGACGGGAATCTGGAGTTGGTTCCTGCTGATCTGGCCAGGGGCCTGCACGGCGAGACCTTTTTCCAGAGCCTCGTCCACGGTACGGACGATCAGCTTCGCATTGAGTTCCTTGGCACGGCGGTCACGAAATTCGAGGAGTTCAGGAAATTCATGACCCGTCGCCACATTCAGGAAGGGCATCGGAATATCCGAGGGGCGGAATGCCTTTTCCGCAAGACGGAGAAGACAGATCGAGTCCTTACCCCCCGAAAAGAGGATTGCCGGACGTTCGAATTCCGAGGCGACCTCGCGCATGATGTGAATCGCCTCGGTCTCGAGATAATCCAGATGGTCCAGGTGATAGCTCTTCATGATCAGTAATTCTTGGTCTCGTTCGTTCTTAGGCGGCCGATTTCGCTGCGGCTCCACCCCAGCTCGCGTGAAGACCGCATTCTCGTTTCTCATCGGCTTTGGCCGGGTCGAAATAGTCCCACTCGTTGGGCAGTTTGTGCTCGGCAAGATACGCCTCCATATCGGTGTCGGAGAAATAAAACACGGGGCTGATCTTGAGGGAGCCGAAGTTGGCATCAGCCGAAACGATGTCGAGCTCCGCGCGGTTGGGGTTCTGAACCTTGCGCAGGGCAGTGATCCAGATGGTGGGTGCAAGCTCACGCATACCCCGCTGGAAAGGCTCGAGCTTCATCACGGCGCTGAACTTCTTGAGCCCCTCCTCATCTTCCGGAGTCGGTATGGAACCGTCGATCGCATCGCGATGGGCCGGGGTGATTTTCGGAAGATAGGCCTTCAGATTCAATCCGAGCAGCTTCTTGATCTGCTCGGCATGCTTATAGGTGGCTGGACGGTTATAACCATGATCAACCCAGAGAACCGGGATGTCCGCCTGAGCCTGTGTGGCGAGATGCAGAACCACCGCCTCGTAGGGACGGAAATTTGTCGAAACAATGGCGCTGCCGTCGGATTCCTTGGCTCGCGCTATGGCCCAACGGGTGATTTCCAGGGGGCTCTTCTCCCGGAGTTCAGCATTCCATGCTGCGATTTGTTCAGCGGAGACCTTCACGGACAATTTAGGCGGCCTTGGGGGTGCCTACACTGTGGAAGGTGGCGTCCGCCGGGAGGATTGCTCGGTCGCAGAAGTCGCCAAATCCTTCGCCTTGCTGACGTTCCTTGGCATAACGCTTGATGATCGGGGTGAGCGTGGTGACTGCATCATCGATCGAGATGCTGGGCGAGAAGAGACGGTTAAGCCGGGTTCCGTTGTACTTGGCCCCGAGGTAGAGCGCGTACTTGCCTGGAGCCTTCCCCACGAATCCGATCTCCGCAAGGTAGGGACGGCAACAGCCGTTGGGGCATCCGGTGATGCGGAGGCTGATGGCGTCGTCGCGAAGTCCGGCCTCATCGAGGACATTTTCGAATTTACTTAAGATTGACGGCAGGTCGCGTTCACTTTCGGCCAGGGCCAGGCCGCAGGTAGGCAGGGCAACGCAGGAGAGGGCATTCAGACGAAGGCCGGAGCGATCGTTCTCATGCGAGAGGCCATGCTTCTCAAGGATGGCGCTGATCTCCACTTTCTTGGAGGGGCTAACGCCGGAGATGGTCACGTTCTGCGACGGGGTGAGGCGGAAGTCGCCCTCGTGGATCTCGGCGATCTCGCGCAGGGCGGTCTTCATCGGCCAGCCCGGGGTGTCCTTGATACGGCCGCTGAGGATATGCAGACCGTAGAACCAAGTGCCGTCGGTGCACTCATGCCAACCAAAGGGATCCTCGATTGTGGTGAAGTGGAAGGGGCGGGGCTCCTCCAGCTTGAAAGTAATGCGTTTCTGAACCTCTCCGCGGAACCACTCGATGCCTCGATCTTGGATCGTGTACTTGAGCCGGGCATGCTTACGGTTGGTGCGGTCACCGAAATCACGCTGGGTTGTGAGGACGGCCTCGCCGACCTCATTCACCTTCTCGGCCGGGATGAAGCCAAGAATGTCGGCCAGTCGGGGGAAGGTCTCCGCATTGCCATGGCTCATTCCGAGGCCACCTCCGACAGTCACGTTGTATCCCGCTAGTTTGCCGTTTTCAACGATCGCGATGTAACCCAGATCCTGGGAGAAGACATCGACGTCGTTGGAGGGAGGAATGGCGAAGCCAGTCTTGAATTTGCGGGGAAGGTAGGTGTCGCCGTACATCGGCTCGACCTCGGGTTCGCCACCGGCCACTAGCTCCTCGTCGAGGAAGATTTCATGATAGGCGCGGGTCTTGGGGAGGGCGTAGTTGCTCCAATCCGCCGCATGCTTGTAGACCTGCTCAAGAATCTCCGAACGCTCGGGATTTGGCGGAGCCATGACGTTACGGTTCACGTCGCCGCAGGCGGCGATGGAGTCGAGCAGGGCCTGGTGCATCCCCTTGATGAGTTTCTTGATATTCCCCTTCACCACTCCGTGGAATTGAAAGGTCTGACGCGTCGTGAGGCGCAGGGAGGGTGATGCGATATCGTCGGCGAGCTTGTCGAGGACGAGCCATTGTTTGGCTGTTGCCTTTCCACCGGCAAGACGGACGCGGCACATGAAGGCAAAGGCTTTCTCTTTCCCTTCCTTTTTCAGGGCATTGCGCAGGTCGCGGTTGTCCTGCATGTAGAGACCATGGAATTTGGAGAGTTGATTGCTCTCCTCGGTGATGTTCCCCGTGGACGTGTCGGCGATATCTGAGGCGATGTTCCCGCGAAGATGGCGGGAATTGATTTTCATCGTCTCGTTGACGGCGAGGGGCTTGGAAGGTGTGGGTTCGGTGCTCATGGAATCTCTAGGTGTATGGAATTAGGAAACAGGTGATAAAAATAAACGATCATATTGATCGTTGTATTTTCTGATTCAGAAGGTCTATTCAAGTGCTGTAGTAAGAAGATGGCTGGCTCTCAAAAGAAGAAGTTAAGAATTTTAGAGAAAAGTGCTTTTAAGACGAGAAAAATCCTCAGAAATCGCGGATAAAGACGATTAAAGAGGTGGTATATTAAGGCAATTCTGTGCCTTGAAGGCACCAAGATCCTAGAACCAATTCCCTAAGGCCCATCTCCCGTGCTCATGCCCTCGGATGAGCGGAGTCGTAGGCGCGCTTCAGTCGCTCGGTGGTGACATGTGTGTAGATCTGCGTTGTGGTCAGACTGGCATGCCCTAGGAGCGACTGAACGCTTCGGAGATCGGCTCCATTGTCGAGTAGGTGCGTGGCGAATGAGTGGCGCAGTTTGTGGGGACTCAGTGTCGCTGGCAGACCGGCCTCACGGACATAGTTCTTCAGCAGCAGCCAGATGGAGCGGTGCCCGAGACGCTTGCGGCTTTTATTCAGGAAGATAGGGCCGCCCTGCACCTTGGCTTGGTGTCGGTACCGGGAGAGCGCCTCCAGCGCGAGTCCGCCAACCGGCACGATCCGTTCGCGGGAGCCCTTGCCCATGACCCGGACGGTTTCGCCGATCGGATCGAGATCCTTCACATCGAGGGCAGCGAGTTCGGCGAGACGAAGTCCCGAGGAGTAGAAGAGTTCTAGGATCGCCGTATCGCGCGCCGCCATCCATTCGGGAGCCTGCTTTGATTTTACCTTGGCTGCCGGCTTTTCCATGAGCACCGTGACCTGAGGAACAGTCAAAAATTGGGGAAGTTTCTTTTCGATTTTTGGCAATGAGACCAGCTTGAGTGGATTGGACGGGATCAGGTTCCGGTCCGTCAGGTGATTGTAGAAGCTGCGGAGAGCTGCGAAGGAGAGTCGAATCGTTGCTCGGGAGAGACCCCGCTTCATCAGGTCGAAAAGGTAGGCCCTGAAGTCATCGGCCGTTGCCTCTCGCCAGCCTAGGGATGGGCGGAACGCATGGAATTGACCCAGAGCCTGACGGTAGGAGCGGAGCGTCTGCAGGGAGTAGTTTTTCCCGTTGTTCAGGTAATCGAGGAATTCTTCCGCCAGAGGATCAGCCCCATCCCTTGGATCAGAAGGGCCCCCATGCTCTGGCGGTGATATTTTTTTGGAGCGAGACATTCGGTTTGTTGGTAACCCGTGATCGGCGTAGTGGCATCATAGAATCATCGCCTCATGGCGCAACTTCCTCTGTTCTTGTATTCTTTTCCTCCCTATAGCCTATCACCTATTCCTTAGATCTCCTCCACCTCATGCCCGATAGACAATCTCCGAGTACCGAGTCCCGATTGACGATCGGCTTCCTGCGTCGCGGATATTCTCCGACCGGCGGTGTGGAGGCCTATCTCAAGGGACTTGCCGAGGGCTTAAACCGCGAGGGACACCGGGTTATCCTCCTCGGGACCAAGGAATGGCCGGTTGAGGAATGGCCGGGTGGGGAAATCCTCAGGTGCAAGGGAAAGAATCTCTCCGATTACAGCGCCGAGGTGGCGAGGCAAAAGAGTTTCTCGGGCGTCCGTTTCGACCTGATTCTCTCCGTCGAGAAGGTTCCCGGATGCGACATCTACCGCACAGATGAGGGGCTTCATGCCGCCTGGCTTGCCCAGCGCGCCCATTATATCAGCGCTTGGGCACGCCTGTTCCAGCGCATCAGCCCAAAGCACCGTGAGAAGCTACGCTTGGAAAAGGAACTTTTCACCCCCTCAGCGACCCGTCGTGTCATTTCGCTTTCCCACAAGATCAGTGGTGAGATCTGCTCGCTTTACGGATACCCCAAGAGTCAGGTCAGTATCATTCGAAACGGTGTGCCGAGTCGTTCGGTGACAACCCCCTGGGAACGGTCTCTTGCCCGCAGGGAGCTCGGTATTCCAGAGAACGAGAAGGTGGTTCTCTTTGTTGGCACCGGATGGGAACGCAAGGGACTCTGCTTCGCGATTCGCGCCGTGGAGTCGCTGAAGGATCCCAACGTGAGGTTGCTCGTTGCCGGGAAGGGGCCGACGAAGCGCTATGCATCCCCATCTGTGCGGTTTCTCGGAGGGGTTGTGAAGATGGCGATGGTTTACGATGCCGCGGACATCTTTCTTTTTCCCACGCTCTTTGATCCCTTCCCCTTGGCAACCCTGGAGGCGCTCAGTGCAGGACTGCCAGTCATCACCACATCCGCCAATGGCGTCTCGGAGATCATGACCCCCGGCATTCATGGGGAGGTCATTGCCGAGCCCTCCGATATCGGGGCTCTCCGCACGGCTCTTAGTA
This sequence comes from uncultured Spartobacteria bacterium, assembly GCA_903933015.1. Lineage (GTDB taxonomy): Bacteria > Verrucomicrobiota > Verrucomicrobiia > Chthoniobacterales > UBA6821 > UBA6821. The sequence goes on from CAIZIQ010000251.1 coordinate 15,772, forward strand.
GATGGATTGCCAACCTCGAGGTCCCGGCTACATCGACACAGATCCGCTTCACTTGTTCTGCACTTGCCTCGGAATTCACGCTGGAACGCAATCTCCGTGAAACCCTTGCAGTAATCCGTCAGGTAATTTCGGAACGGAACGAATCATGAGGGATCCTGTTCACTCACACCCCTTGAAATGATCACCCTGCGATCCATCCCTGAACTTGCTTCACTGAGCGGACCGATCGTCCTTGCCGCGGGGACCTTCGACGGATTGCACCTCGGTCATCAAGCGCTCCTACGCCATGCGATCAAGGAAGCCACACGGATCGGAGGTACTGCCGTGGTGATGACATTTGATCGCCATCCCGCCGCGATTGTCCGTCCGGATCAATGTCCCAAGCTCCTTACCAACCAGAGTTCCAAGCTAAGGATTCTTGAGGCGCTCGGTGTGCCTGCGCTTTTGTTGCTGGAGTTCAATGAGTCCTTGGCTTCCCTTGCTCCCGAAGATTTTATCCGGGAGATTGTCTCTGCCTCGAAGCCCTTGCAGGAAATCTGCGTCGGCTCCCAATGGTCTTTCGGCAGGGGAGGTGCGGGGAATGTCACGTTACTGGAGAGTCTGGGAAATCAGCTGGGATTCGGTGTTTCTCGAATTTCCCCCGTGGAGGTAGGAGGAACGCAAGTGAGCAGTACCCGTATCAGGGCTGCAATTGCCGCCGGCGAGTTCGCTGATGCTGATGCCTGCCTTGGGCGACCTTTTTTTCTTACAGGGATTGTTGTCCCGGGAGCAGGACTCGGTTCCAAAATTGGATTTCCCACGGCGAATCTTGCGATTGATGGGATGCAGTTACCTCCCGATGGGGTCTATGCAGTGAAAGTCCACCATGATGGGATCAGCACAGGTGGAGTAATGAATCTTGGGTTCCGTCCCACGGTCGATGCCTCGGGGCTCGTCCGAACCGCTGAAGTTCATCTCTTCAACTGGAACGAAAATCTTGTCGGACAGGAACTCAGCATCGAGTTCGTCAGCTATCTGCGCGGAGAAAAGAAATTCCCCAATCTGGACGGCTTGATCACGCAGATTCAGCAGGACTGCACAAATGCGAAGGCTCTATTGGAGAAGTTTGTGCGAGTTCGCGGATAGCTGTGCTGACCTGATCGCAGGCCAACACCACTCTGGCTTCAAGAACCAAGCTTAAGCTTTGACGCGCTCAATATGAGCGCCAATCGCATTCAACTTCTCGTCGATACGCTCGTAACCGCGGTCGATATGGTAGACACGGTTGATCTCGGTCACTCCGTCGGCGGGGAGGGCCGCAAGCACCAGGGCAGCGGAGGCACGCAGATCACTAGCCATCACCGGGGCACCGCTGAGTCGTTCAACTCCGTGGATGGTTGCGCGATGGTCATCGAGATCGATATTGGCCCCCATGCGCTTGAGTTCTGCAACATGCATGAAGCGTTGGGGAAAGACTGTCTCAGTCACGACGCTGGTGCCGTGCATCGTGGCCAGCATGGCGCAGAACTGGGCCTGCATGTCGGTCGGGAATCCGGGGTAGGGGATGGTTTCGAGATGGAGCGGTTTGCGTGCACCATTCGGTGAAATGGTGACGGAGTCGTTGGTGTGGGCGAGGTCGAATCCAGCGGTCTTGAGCGCGGTGATGACTGCTTCAAGATGATTGGGTTCGGTGCGGGTGATGGTGACGCGCTTTCCGGCGATCGCACCCGCCACCAGGAAAGTCCCCGCCTCAATACGGTCGGGAATGACGGTGTGATTGGCTCCGTGAAGTTGCTCAACACCCTCGATCTCGAGGTGCTGTGTTCCGGCGCCGGAGATTTTAGCACCCATGGCGATCAGGAAGTTGGCAAGATCAACGACCTCGGGTTCCTCCGCGGCCCCCTCGATGACGGTGGTTCCCTCGGCGAGGACCGCCGCCATCATGACATTTCCGGTACCCAGAACGGTGGGGCCATGGCGTCCTCGCAGATTGATCCGGGCTCCCTTGAGTTTGTCGGCTTCCAGAAGGATATCGCCTCCCTTGACAGTGACTTTTGCTCCGAGGGCTTCAAAGCCCTTCAAGTGGAGGTCAATCGGGCGGTCGCCGATCACACAGCCTCCGGGGAGGGAAACCTTGGCTGCCTTTTCACGACCAAGGAGAGGGCCGAGCACGCAGACCGAGGCGCGCATCTTCCGGACGATCTCGTAGGGGGCTTCCGTCAGGATTTTCTCGGCACGGATCTGGACGACGCCGCTGGCCCGTTCGACCTCGCAGCCCAGGCGTCCCAGGATGGTCAGCATGTAATGGATGTCACTCAGATCAGGAACGCGGTCGATGACGCACTTTTCCTTGGTAAGGAGGGTCGCCGCCAGGATTGGCAGGGCGGAGTTCTTGGAACCTCCGATACGAACGTCACCCTCCAGGGAGTGGCCACCATGAACGAGAATCTTATCCATTTCCTATGTTTCTATCCTTTCACTGCTTCGATGAATCGCGAGATTCCTTGGTAATCGGGGAGCGCCGCAATGTCCCGATAATTATGACGTTGCAGACAATCCATCACCTGTTCGGACTGGCCGATTCCAATCTCCAGAAGGAGATGGCCGCCATGTGCAAGACGCTGATAGGCAAGCGGGAGTAGTCGGTAAATCAAATCGAGTCCCTGAGGCCCCCCGTCGAGGGCGAGAATAGGATCGTGCCTCACCTCTCGGCTGAGAGTCGGAATATCAGCACTTGGGATATAGGGAAGATTCGCCGTGATTAGATCGAACAGCTCCTGGCCTTGGGGCAGGAGGTCCGTCTCATGGAAGGAGATTCGCTCCAGTGCAAGCAATGATGCCGCATTTTCGCGCGCCAATGAGAGGGCCTCTGGTGAGATATCGGTGGCGGTGACGGTTGCGTCGGAGAGTTTTATGGCGAGCGAGATGGGGATGACACCGCTCCCCGTGGCCACATCCAGAATGGAATTGAGGTTCCCGTAGGTGAGGGCGCGCTCGACAAGCAGTTCTGTCTCCGGACGTGGAATCAAGGCGCGGGCATCGCTCTTGAAGGTGTGACCGCAGAATTCGACGGTGCCCAAAAGATGCTGAAGGGGGATACCGGTTCCCCTCTTGCGAATGAGATCGCGCAGGGGTGAGCGTTCGGTCTCTCCAAGGGGACGATCGAACTGAAGGTACAGATCCATCCGCTTCAGTCCCAGGACATGGGCAAGCAGGTGCTCGGCATTCAGGCGTGGTGAATCCACACCCTGTTTTCCCAGAAACTCGGAGGCTCCCTTAAGCACCTCCAGCAACGACATCATGGTCGTCGCCATGGTTACTGGGCCACGGACTCTTCGAGTCGTTGCTGGGTATCGGCAGCTTCAATGGCTGCGATCAGATCGGCGATCTCACCCTCCATGACGCGGTCGAGATTGTACAGGGTCAGTCCGATCCGGTGATCGGTAAGTCGGTTTTGGGGGAAGTTGTAAGTGCGGATCTTCTCCTCGCGGCCACCGGAACCGATCTGGCTCTTGCGATGCGCCGCGTATTTCTGGGCTTCCTCTTCGCGCTTCTCCTCGAGAAGACGGGATCGCAGGATGGTGAGGGCCTTCTCCTTGTTCTTCTGCTGACTACGGCCATCCTGACATCGGACGATTTTGCCTGTTGGGATGTGCATGACCTGCACGGCAGAGTCGGTAGTGTTGACACCTTGGCCACCCGGGCCTCCTGCACGGCAGACCTCGATACGGAGATCCTGGGGGCGAAGCTCGACGTCGACCTCTTCCGCCTCGGGAAGGACCGCCACGGTCGCGGTGGAGGTATGGATGCGGCCCTGTGCCTCGGTTGCAGGGACGCGCTGGACGCGGTGGACACCGCTCTCATAGCGGAGTCTGCGGAAGACATCGTCACCGAAGACCTGGAAGATCACTTCCTTGTACCCGCCCGCATCGTTGGCACTCGCTTCAAGCATCTCGGTCCGGAGACCATTCGCTTCGGCATAGCGGGTGTACATGCGGTAGAGATCACCGGCAAAGATGGCTGCCTCGGAGCCACCGGCTCCGGCACGGATTTCCACGATGGCGTCACGGTCATCATCCGGTTGAGGGGGCAGGAGTGAGAGGAGAACAGCCTGCTCAAGCTTGGGAATCCTGGCATTGATCTCCTCGATCTCGGCTTTGGCCAGGTCGGCCATCTCGATGTCGCTTCCACCTGCGAGTTCCTCGTTTTCGGCAAGCTGCTTGCGGCAGTTTTCCAACTCATCCCAGGTGGAGATGAGTTCCTTGACGCGGGCATGCTCCTTGAGGACCTCGCGTGCCTTTTTGGCATCATCAAAGAGGGAGGGATCAGTGATCGCCTTCTCAAGCTCCTCAAAGCGCTGGCGACGCTTGGCCAGGAGGGGTGCGAAATCAAGATTCATGGCGATGTCTCCCGATCAAGGGAATCGGGGAGCCGCCCGGTACCGGCGGAGGGCCGGCACCATTCGTCCTCCCGACAAAGGTCGGGAAGAGGGTATCTAGGCCTTGCTGCTCAGCTTCGGCTTGGTCGCACGGGTAGCACGAGTTGCACCGTAGCGGCGGGTGAACTTCTCGATACGGCCTGCCGTGTCGATGAACTTCTGCTCACCGGTGAAGTAAGGATGGCAGGAGGAGCAGATACCGATCTTGATATTCTCGCGGGTCGAGCGCGTCTTATAGGCGGCACCGCAGGCGCAGATGATCGTGGTGTCGTTGTAATCGGGATGAAGACCGGCTTTCATAGAGCAGATAAATCTGACGGAAAGAGGCTCCCTAGGCAAAGAAAAAATAACCGGAAATGCTCTTCTCGGCCCCGATGCTGCATCCGGGGGAGGATCGGAATCTTTAGGAAGTCATCCCGGACAGGATATCAAGGACCCGGTTGATTTCCCCGGCGGTATTGTAGAAATGCGGGCTGAAGCGGAGCCAGAAGCCGTGATCTCGAGTTCGGCGGTAAGAGGCGGAGACCCCCCTTTTTTCAAGTTCCGCATAGAGAAGTCCCGCATCCTTGGCTGGATGCCGTGCCGTGAGGATGCCCGAGCGGAGCGGTTCGTGGCTCCTTGGAGAGAGAAATTCATAACCCATCGAGGACAGTCCCTGCTCCAGTTGATCCCGTCTCTCGAGAATCAGCGAAGAGACGTTCTCGAGTCCCTGATTCTGGATCAGATGAATCGAGGCTCTCATGCCGTAGATGCCGGCGATGTTGAGGACGCCCGGTTCGTAGCGGCGTCCCCCCTCCTCAAATTCGATCGTTCGCTGCGCGAGGAAGTCCGGGGACTTGATATTCCAGGAACCAAGGAGCGAGGGTCGGCATTCCTCAAAGCGTTCCTTTGCCACGTAGACGATCCCTGCGGCCAGGGGACCGAGGAGCCACTTGTGGGCGTCGGCTGAGAGGAAATCGACCTCCGAAGCTGGTGTTGGGAAGGCTCCCAGGGTCTGGATGGCATCAAGGGAGAAAAGGATGCCTCGCGAGCGGAGCAGTTTCCCGATCTCCGGAATATCAATTCGCCAGCCGGTCTGAAAATGGCAGGAGGCCAGAGCGACCAGACGCGTGGAGGGAGAGAGGGCGGCCTCGACGCACTCCGGGGTGATCCGGCCGAGACTTTCGGGTTCCAGCCATTTGATCACGACACCCTGTCTTTGAAGATTTAGCCAGGGATAGACATTTGCGGGATAGTCATCTCCGTAGATGATGACTTCGTCTCCCTTCCTCCAGTCGATGCCGTTGGCAAAAAGACTCAGCCCGAGAGATGTCGGACCCAGCAGGGCAATTTCCTCGGCTTCGGCTCCGATCAATGCGGCGGCATCCCTGCGTGTCGCGGCGATTTCCTTCAGGACGCCTCCGAACTCCTGCTGGTCCTCGCTGCTGGAGCTGACATAGGCCGTCATCGCCTCGGCGGCGCAATGGGGAAGGGCCGTCACCCCGCCATGTGCCAGAAAGATCCGCTTCCGGGCAACAGGAAAGGCTGCGAGTCTGGCCTCCTCGGAGCTGAACGGATCCATCGGAGTGAAATCCCCTCCGCGATTACTCCCGCGGAGCCGAATTCGGCTGGGGAGTCTCGTGGATCATTTTCCAGAACTGATCAGTCGTTTCCGCCTGATCATCGTCGGTCATCGGCAACTTCGATCGGAAGAGGAAGTCGCGGATCGTGTTCTTGTGGAGCACCCTGTGGATGAGGATGCCATCGGGATGCCGTTCGAAATAAATCCGGTGATCGCGGCAGCGGAAGCGGTGAAGCGTGCGGCCATCGCGCTGGATCTTGCTGAAATTCGCCCCGTCGAGGGAATTGAGATCATCAGGCAGGATCTGGAACTCTGCGAGAAGGTCGAGTTGGAGATCCTTGGGAAGGGCGCTCATCTCGGCGGCACTGATGGGATTGAAAATGACTTGGAACACGCTGGGTAGACTATCTGGGGACTGAAGAGGTGTAAAATATGGAACTCAGGAATTGCTTGATTGGCCGGTGCTACGCATCCGTTGCATTAGGAAAAGATGAGAGAATGTCAGAAAAGAAGTAAGAAATCACTGGGTGTCATTGGCCCTGGTATTGATTGAGTCAGGATTTAATTTTCCTGAGTTCCATATTCAAAAGATGATTCTTACCTCCTCGGGTCGTTGCGGAAGGTCTCGGCATTCAGCGAAATCAGCACGGTCGATTCGTGCTCGTAGCTCAGGATATTGATCGTTCCTGTCTGAAGCACGAAGTGACGGCCCTCAATCGGGGAAAGCTCCAACCAGCGGGCGATCATGACGCGCAGGACATGACTGTGGGCAAAGAGGACCACATCGTCCTGGATCTCCTTGGCACGAGCAATCACCCGATCACAGCGCTCGGCCACCTGATCGGGCGTCTCGCCGTTCGGGGTAGGGCTTGTAAAGACGGTCCATGCTGGATCCTTCTCGCGGATTTCCTTGGTGGTGATTCCCTCATAGTCACCGTAGTTCCATTCCGCGAGATCGTTGGTGATCTCGGCACGGCCTAAAAGTCCGGCAAGCTCGCATGTCCGTTGGGCGCGCTTCCTCGGGCTGCAGAGCACGAGTTTGAAATCCCAGTCCGAGAGTTCCGACTTCAGCGAAGCAGCCTGTCGCTCTCCCTCCAGAGTGAGGGGGATGTCACTGTAGGAAGTGTGTCGTCCATCTTTGCTCCACTCGGTTTCACCGTGGCGGACAAGAACGATCTGAGGGCCGGAGGAGCGCATGGGGCAGAAGTGAAGAGTGAAAAGTGGTCAGTGAAAAGGGGAAATCCGAGGGAAGCTAAGCCACGGCAAGTTCGAGCTCTGCCTGTCCCGGGGAGATTTCGAAGAGAAGGGGAACTTTGGTGAGTTGGGGAATCAGGCGGCGATTTCCCTCAGTGGACCGATCATCTGCATCCGCAGGGTGGTTGTTGAGCACGATTCCCTTGCAGACAAGCCCATGGAAGGCGATCGATTCGAGTGTGAGAAGCGTGTGATTGATGGCTCCGAGGCGGTTACGCACCACGAGAAGTACCGGGAGATTCATGGCCTTCGCCAGATCCGCCGCGGAGTAGTTTTCGGAGAGAGGAACAAGCCACCCTCCGACACCTTCCACAAGAAGGGAGCGATGGGAGCGATGGAGGCGTTGGAATGTGGGAAGAACCTCGGAGGGGTGAAAGCTTCGCCCCTCAAGACGTGAGGCCTCGATCGGGGCGAGGGGAGCGGTATAGGACACAGGAGTGACCTCCTCAAGGGAGAGAGTGTTCTCCGCAGCGGCGCGCAGGGTCCGGCTATCCTCGAGTTCTCCGCAGGAGACTGGTTTCATGGCCACCGTATCGAATCCTGCCCTACGGAGGCTTCGTGTGAGAAGCGCCGTGACAAAGGTCTTCCCCACATCGGTATCGGTGCCGGTGACGAAGAAGTTCATGGGGAAAGGCATTTTTTGGCTGAGTGCTATTAGTCTGTTGGGAGAATGCAGGAAAACCGAGGCCGTGGACTGAAGTGTCTAATCGATGGGGCGCGTTTCAGAACCTGCTAATCCAAGAGTCTTGAGTTTAACCTCCTGGCTGCTTCGCATTCTCAGTCGCCTTTAAAAAGACTGTCTCGAGATCGAGTTGCGGTTGTCGAGTCTTGACGAGGCGCGCACCACGGGATTCGGCCAGTCGGGCGATCTCCTCCTGTAGTTCCGGACTCGCATTCTCGATCAGGTATTCGGTCTGCTCGGTGATGCCTGTCAGAATATCAAGAGATCCCTCCCGTACGAGGCGACCCTTTGCCAGGATGCCGACGCGATCACAGACTTCCTGCACCTGTTCTAGGAGATGGGAGGTCAGCAGGATGGTCTTTCCTCGTGCCTTGAGTTCGAGAATCAAATCACGAATCTGACGGGATCCGGCGGGATCCACCCCTGCTGTCGGTTCGTCGAGGATGAGTAGGCGGGGATCGTGAACCATGGCTTGGGCCAGGCCGATCCGCTGGAGCATCCCCTTTGAATAGCTGCCGACCCGTCGATCGCCTGCATCATTCAGGCCAACGAGATCGAGAAGTTCATTCACCCTGTCTTTGAGCACTCCTCCCCCGAGTCCACAGAGTTTTCCATAGAAAGAGATGGTCTCGGCTCCCGTGAGGAATTTATAGAAATAGGGATTCTCGGGAAGGAACCCGACATCGACACGGCTCGACACCCGATCACTCGCTACCCCAAAGATCTCCGTGGTCCCCGAGGTCGGGGTCACCAGTCCGAGCAGGATCTTGAGAGTGGTGCTCTTGCCCGAACCGTTTGGCCCGAGGAGTCCATAGACATGGCCCGCGGGAATATCGAGAGAGAGTCCTCTCAGAGCCACGACCCTGCGACGGCGCAGCGGCACGGGAAAGATTTTCTCCAGATCTCGGATGCTGACTGCTGGAATATGGTCAGGATTGGTATCCATGGTGGATCTGGTGTTAGGAAATAATGCGGAAGCCCTTCATTCCAGCCTCCGGAGTCACGGGCAAGACCGATACAGTCTCGATGTGGCCTGCAAGATGGCTTTCCCGGATTCCCTGAAGAAAATCCTCCAACTCGGAAGTCTCACCGCAGGCAAGCAGTTCCACGCGGCCGTCGGGAAGATTCTTTACCCATCCGGTTATCTCGTAGCCCTTGGCCAGCGAGAGAATGGAGGAGCGGAAGCCGACGCCCTGAACTTTCCCTTCATAGATGGCGCTGATCGCTTTCATGCCCGATGAAGTTATGCGCGGATCTGTCCGCTGCCCCGGATCTGGTACTTGTAGCTGGTTAGTTCCTCCAGAGCCATTGGGCCGCGTGCATGGAGTTTGTCAGTACTGATGCCGATCTCGCAACCGAAGCCGAACTCGCCACCGTCCGTGAACCTCGTGGATGCATTCCAGTAGACGGTTGCGCTGTCGACGCTCTGCAGAAAGTCCTCAGCGGTCTCGGGATCGGCCGTGACAATCGCATCGCTGTGACGCGATCCGTGCGACTCGATATGGGCGATTGCCTCGTTGACGGAGCCAACCACCTTCACGGCCAGGATCAGTGCCAGGAACTCGGTCATGAAATCCTCCTCGGAGGCCTCCTTGATCAAATCATGAATTTTCAGATTGGTGGGAAGGAGCGAGCGCGATTCGGCATCGCATCGTAACTCGACTCCCTGCTCGAGGAGGGCCTTAGCACCCTCGGCAAGGAATACGGATGCGATGTCACGGTGCAGCAGCAGGGTCTCGGCGGCATTGCAGACACCGGGACGCTGGCACTTGGCGTTGAGAACGATCTCCCGTGCCATGGCCAGGTCGGCGGCCTTGTCGACATAGATCGAGCAGATGCCATCGTAATGCTTGATCACAGGCATGCGTGCATGACGGGTGACGGTCTCGATGAGACCCTTGCCACCGCGCGGCACGATGCAGTCGAGATGTTGCTCCATTTCGCAGAGAATCCGGACGGCCTCGCGGTCGGTGACGGGAATCAGCTGAATCGAGGCTTCGGGAAGTCCGGCCTTGGCGGCTCCCGTCTGTAAGGCTGCGGCGATCGCCTTGTTCGAGTGGATCGCCTCGCTTCCCCCGCGCAGGATTACGGCATTGCCAGCCTTGAGACAGAGTACGGCGGCATCGCTCGTCACATTGGGACG
>CAIZIQ010000252.1 GCA_903933015.1 uncultured Spartobacteria bacterium
CCATTCTCTCCGCGATCGCGATCGACCCCGACAAGCGCCACATCATCACCTCGGCCGTCGAGCACAGTGCCACCATCAAGCTCTGCGAATACCTAGCCACCCGTGGCTACGAGATCACCTGGCTGCCGGTAGATAACGACGGTCTTCTTGATCCGGATAAGCTTGAAACTGCCATCACCTCGGAGACAGCCATCGTCTCCCTGCTCTGGGCGAACAACGAGACAGGTGTCCTCTTCCCCATCGAGGAAATCGCCGCCATCACGGCGCGCAAGAAAGTCCCACTCCATCTCGATGCCGTGCAGGCTGCAGGCAAGGTGCCGATCAACCTCGAGGAACTAGGCGTCCAGTACGTCTCCCTCTCGGCCCACAAGCTTTATGCGCCGAAAGGTGTCGGTGCCCTCTATGTGAACCGCCGCGCCCGCTACACCCCGCTCCTGCGCGGAAGTCAGGAGGAATCCAAACGGGGCGGCACCCAGAATGTCGCCTCCATCGTCGCCTTCGGAAAGGCGGCCGAGATCGCCCAGACCCATCTGCTAACGACAGCGGAACGGATCGCCAAGTTGCGTGACCGCTTTGAGCAAATACTCCTTTCGACCATCGAGGGAGTCCGCCGCAACGGCACCGACGAACCGCGCCTCCCCAATACCAGCAACCTCACCTTTGCCGGCATCGAGGCCGAGACAGCCCTCCTCCTCTTTGACAAGGAGGGGCTATGCTGCTCCGCCGGATCAGCCTGCAGCAGCGGATCGATCAATCCCTCCCATGTCCTCACCGCCATGGGAATCACCCGGGACGAGGCCCGTGCCAGCCTCCGTTTCTCGCTCGGGTGCACCACGACCGAAGCCGACATCGACCGCGCCCTGGAGATCATCCCACGCATCGTCGCCAAGCTCCGCGCCGAGCGCCCCGCGGGAGGATCACCCGTCCACGTTTCGGCGTAAGCCTCCTCCAAGCCCCCCATGCTCTTGTCACTTCCCATTCTGATCCCGGTAGCCCTTTTCATCATTGGACTTTTTGTCATTGGGCATAAGGAAAGCATGGAGGGAGCAAAGTTATCCTTGGAAGACTATGGACGCCTTTCCAAAGCCACTTCAAAAGTGAGGCTTTGGCAATTGCTCCCACTTATTTCAATTATTGCGGTGCTCCAGCTATTCAAGCTAGTTCCACAAAACAACCACCTGCTGTTTGAAGTGCTTTCTTTTGTCCTAGTAATCTTAGTGACATTCGGCATTTCCACTTATTTCAGATTTCAAGCCCTAGCAAACGAGGGAGTTCCCGAGAGCTACATTCAAGCAATGAAAACCTACGCGAAAGCGCGATTCGCCATGTTTTTGATCCTTCCTCTTCTGGTTTTCATCATCGGGATCTTTCCCTTGTTTTGGAAAATCCTGATGAATTTTTCCCATCCTCACGCTCACTAATCCAAGATCGCAACCAATGAATTTCTCCCTTTTGACTCTCTCCTCTGCGTCTCTGCGTTTGCTTGCCCGGCCGTTGCTTCGCATCCGTTACGGCTGCGCGAGAATGATTCCCCTCTGCCTCCTAGTCCTCGCCTCGGTTCTTCTTGCAGGCTGCCTCACGACTCCTATCTCCCAATCGGGGGGGATGGGATCGGTTACCGTCACCAACTCGAATCCGAACGCCATCACGGCTGCAGCCCAGAGTGTCTTCCCTAACTACGGCTACACCTGCCACAGTTCCAAATTCTACTCGATCTCCTTTGACAAAAATTCCAACCAGTTTGCCAACATCATGTGGGGAAGCTACGGGTGTCCCCAGACTCTACGGGTCAAGGTGACAATTATCCCCATCCCAGGAACCAACGATTACCGAATCAGTCCGAGGGTTTACACGGTCAGCAATGATGGGGAGTCGGGTTTCCAAAGCAAGCGGGCCCTAATCGGCCTTTGGAATACCGAGTTCGGGTCCCTGCTGAAGCAAGTGGCCGCGCAGGCCTGCGGTGCCGGCCCTCAGTAGATCGCGTTCTGCCAGCAAAAAGATCGCCCAAGCTCCTCAGGAACCGGGCGGTCTGAATTTTGAATCTGGTGTCCGGAAGGCTTTAAGCCAAACGGTTAAGGCAGTTCAGATCCTCGAAGGAGGAGAGAAGACGCTTGGTGAAGGCATCCTCGGCAGCTCCCACCCAGATACGGGGATCGTAGTATTTCTTGTTCGGCGAATCAGCTCCCGTGGGGTTGCCGATCTGGCCCTGGAGGTAATCGTGGTTTTTTGCCTCATAGGCGCGGATGCCGTCCCAGAAGGCCCACTGCAGGTCGGTATCGAGGTTCATCTTGATCGCACCGTAGCCGATCGCCTCGCGGATCTCCTCGCGGGTCGATCCGGAGCCGCCGTGAAAGACGAAATTCACCGGCTTCGGACCGGTGCCGAGAGTCTTCTCGATGTAGTCCTGGGAATCCTTGAGGATGCTCGGCTTGAGCTTCACGTTGCCCGGCTTGTAGACGCCATGCACGTTGCCGAAGGCGGCCGCGACGGTGAAATTCGGGCTGATCTTGCCGAGCGTGGTGTAGGCCTGAGCGACTTCCTCGGGCTGGGTGTAGAGCTTCGACTCCTCCACCCCCGAGTTATCGACACCGTCCTCCTCGCCGCCGGTGACGCCGAGTTCGATCTCCAGGGTCATTCCCATTTTGGCCATCCGTTGGAGATACTTGGCGCAGATCTCAAGATTCTCATGCAGCGGCTCCTCGGAGAGGTCGAGCATGTGGGAGCTGTAGATCGGCCTTCCGGTCTTGGCGAACTGTTCCTCGCTGGCAGCAAGCATGCCATCCACCCAGGGAAGCAGCTTCTTGGCGCAGTGATCGGTATTCAGGATCACCGGCACG
>CAIZIQ010000253.1 GCA_903933015.1 uncultured Spartobacteria bacterium
CTAGTGTTAGTGGTTGTAGCCCTCCTCACCGTGATCGGTGATGTCGAGACCCTGGTGTTCCGCTTCGGCGCTCGGACGGAGACCGATGACGAGCTTCACGACTGTACCGATGACCAGTGTTCCAACGACCGCCAGAGCGATGGTGATACCGGCGGCCTTGGCCTGTGCAATCACCAGGGAGTGGCTGGCAATGGCCGTGACGAGTCCGTTCTGCATGGCGGCATTAGCGGGACTGCCCGTTGCGACAGCCTGCAGGTTGCTGTTGACGGTAGGATCAACGAGGAGACCGGTGAGCAGAGCTCCACAGGTTCCGCCGATACCGTGAACACCGAAGGTATCGAGAGCATCGTCATACTTGAAGATGCCCTTCACCACGGTGCACATGATGAAAGGAATGACGCCGGCGACCACGCCGATGATGACCGCGCCCGTGGTGTTCACGAAACCGCAGGCAGGAGTGATGACCACGAGGCCGGCGACGGCACCCGAGCAGAAGCCGAGGATCGTGGGCTTGCCCTTGAAGATCCACTCGACCAGAGGCCAGGTGAGCGCACCGATCGCTGTAGCGAGGGTGGTGGTGGTGAAAGCATTGGCAGCGATCACGTCGGCGGCGACGGCGCTACCAGCATTGAACCCGTACCAGCCGACCCAGAGGAGGGCGGTGCCGATGAAGGTCAGGACGAGGCTGTGGGGAGGCATGGGCTCCTTGCCATGTCCGACACGCTTGCCGAGAAGGAGGCAGAGGATGAGGGCCGTCCATCCGGAGGACATATGCACCACGGTACCGCCGGCGAAATCGATCGCGGGGATCTTGGCTGCTGCGTTCCAGACACCGTTCATGAGACCGGTGGAACCCCAGACCATGTGGGCGAGCGGGAAGTAAACGATGAACATCCAGAAGAAGACGAAGGCCATGACGGCGGAGAACTTCATGCGCTCAGCCGTAGCACCGAAGATGAGGGCCGGGGTGATGATCGCGAAGGTCAGCTGGAAGATCGAGTAGACATTCTGGGAAACCCAGAAGGCGTAGTTGGTGTTCGGCAAGGAATTGACTCCCTGGAAGAAGAAATTCTCCGTGCCGCCAAAGATGTATCCCAGCGTGCTTGGACCCGAGGCCGGGGTGAAGTTCGCTCCGAAGACCAGGCTGTAGCCGAAGGCCCACCAGAGAAGCGAGACCAACGCGGTGATGCCGAAACACATCGCAATAATGGAGAGGATATTCTTGGAACGGACGAGACCTCCGTAGAAGAGAGCCAGACCGGGAAGGGTCATCATCAGCACGAAGGCCGCAGAGACCATCATCCAGGCGTTGTGACCCGGATCGGACTCGTAGGCGATTCCCGAGGGATCGGGATCGCTGTTGCTATGTGCCGCCTCAAGGAAGGCAACCTGATTGCTCAGGGTCGCTGCCGAGAAGGCACTAACGGCTGCATTCGTACTCGGAGTCGGATACGGCGTCGGAGCCGCTGCCGGTGTCGCAGAAGCTGCTGCTACCGGCGCGTTGGTATCCGCGTGGAGTGTGGAGGTGACGGCGCCGAGCATCGCCAAGGAGGCGACGGCCACGAGCAACCGGACCATTGAGGTTGTTTTTTTGATCATTGGGTTGTTGTTGTTTTGGTGCGCCCTTTGGGGGCGGTAATGGAGTTAAAGCAACCCCCATGCCAACTTTTTTTAAAATGTCTTTCAGAGAAGAATCCCTCCATGCATAAGCATTTATGAATTTATCGCAAGTTGTATATAGATAGATAGATAGGAATAAACAGTATCTTTTAAAACTGAATCCGTGTAGGGCAATCCCTGGGATCATTGGCGATTTTTAGCCCTCCCCTGCAAATTTCGGAATCATTGCTTCTTTTTATCCACCCCGAGAGAGGATTCCTTTCATTCTTTCAAGCTACCCCGTTTATCTCTTCTCTATTCGGCCATGCGAATCCTGCTCCGGGTCTTCGGTTACACGGCACGTTATCCCTGGATGGCGGTGGCAACGATGTTCTGCGCCATCACCGGCACCCTAATGGTGGCGGTCTTTCCAGCCGTCACCCAGCAGGTGATTGATGTCGTCCTGCACCAGCAACATCCAGAGAAACTGTTGCCGCTGATTCTGTTGGGGCTCGCTGCTTTCTTTGCCCAGGACCTGCTCAATGCACTGCGCATCCTGCTAAACAACCACTTCGAACAGCGGGTGATCTTCGACCTGCGCAGCGATCTCTATGCGCGCATCCAGATGCTGCCGCTCCCTTGGTTTGACAACAGGTCGACCGGCGACATCATGACGCGTCTCGTCGAGGACGTCACCAATGTCGAACGGGTCCTCATTGACGGCATCGAGCAGGGAACCGTGGCGATCCTGCAAATAGCGATCGTGCTTGCCCTGATGGGCCACTACAGCGGCGAACTGACCCTCGCGGCACTGACCCCGCTTCCCTTCCTGGCGGCAGGGGCTCTTGCCTACACGCTCACCGCAGGAAAGCGCTACCGTGCAACGCGCATTGCAACCTCGGCCCTGAATTCCCTCCTCCACGACAATCTCGACGGAATCAGGCAGATCAAGACCTACGCAACCGAGGAGCGGGAACATGCCCGATTCAATGCGGCGAGCGAGGCCTTGCGCCAAGCCTCCCTGATCGTGATGCGCTACTGGGCGATCTACAGCCCCACCATGAACTTCCTCGGGAATTTCGGCATGATCATGATCCTTGGAGTCGGTGCGCACCGTGTTCTCCAAGGCTCCATGGCTCCCGGCGTGCTGGTGGCATTCCTCGTCCTGGCACGCTACCTTTACGAACCAGTGGGGCGTCTCCACTCGCTCAACCAACTTCTGCAGTCAGGAAGAGCCGCCAGCGAGCGCGTCTTCTCGATCCTCGATGCCCCTCTGGAAGCCGGCTGGAGGGATGTCTCTTCCTCCGAGCCTATTAGCGCACCTCTCCTGGGTGATGTCCGTTACGGGAATGTCTGCTTCGAGTACCAGACAACACATCCCGTCCTGCAGGATATCAACCTGCACGCCCTTCCCGGCGAGATGATCGCCCTGGTGGGGCCGACCGGGGCAGGGAAGACAACCCTCATTCATCTCCTGAGCCGGTTCTATGAACTGACTTCGGGAGAGATCCTGCTGGATGGTTGCCCCATTCGCTCCATCCCGCTCAGTCAGTTGCGACGTTCCGTCGCCATGGTGACCCAGGAGAGTTTCCTCTTCAACGGAAGCACGGCTGATAATCTTCTCATTGCCAAACCCGATGCCACGGAGGAGGAGATGTGGACGGCGCTCGCGGCCGCGAATGCGGAAGCCTTCGTCCGCCGACTCCCGAAAGGCCTCCACACACAACTCGGCGAACGGGGAGTGAAGCTCAGTGTCGGTGAAAAGCAGCGTCTCTCCATCGCCCGGGCGCTGCTCAAGAATCCGCCAATCCTTGTCCTCGACGAGGCCACGGCGAGTGTCGACAACACCACGGAACGGCTCATTCAGGAGGCTCTCTCGCATCTGCTCAAGGGCCGCACCAGCTTTGTGATTGCCCATCGCCTCTCCACGGTACGCCATGCCAACCAAATCCTCGTGATGGAGTGCGGACGGATCATCGAACGAGGCACCCATGAATCCCTCCTTGCATCCGGAGGACTCTACGCCTCCCTCTGCCGCGAGGCCGAAGCCCATCACGGGGTCTTCGGGGCGGATCGCTCTCCAGGAGTTTAGGGCCCAGGGTGAGTTGGCGGGAAATCCGTTCCTTGACCCAAAGCTACTATTTGGCATATTTGCCAAATATGACTCCAAGGCTTCAGAAGCTTAAATCCAATGCCACGGCCCGAGCCTCGATCGTGAAAGCAATGGCTCACCCGACGCGATTGCTCATCATGGAATCTCTCATGCACGGAGAGCATTGCGTGAATGATCTCACCGATATGGCGGGATGCGATGTCACCACCCTATCAAAGCATCTCGCCGTCATGAAACGTGCAGGGCTTCTTATCTGCGAAAAGCGGGGTCTGCAGGTTTTTTACCAGATTGCCTGTCCCTGCTTCGCCGAATTCTTCCGCTGCATCGATTTGATCTCCAAGACGAGCACTACCAATCTTCGCTGTGCCTGCTGATTTCCGCCCGAAATCCCGGAGTAGAAATATCAACCCCTGATCATGAAAATATCCGAATTCAAAAGCAGTCTGCTGACTTCTCCCAAAAGCCATCTCCGATTCGTCCTTCCTGACGGTGGATTGATCCCCATCCACGCCCACATCACCGAAGTTGGCCGTGTTGACAAGACCTTCCTGGATTGCGGGGCCACTGTCAGAAAAGTCTCAACCCTATGCCTCCAATCCTGGGTAGCTGACGATACCAATCACCGACTCCCTGCGGAAAAGTTGGCCGACATCATCGATCGTGCACTTCCCATCCTGGGAGCAGAGGATCTCGACGTAGAAATCGAATATGAAGAGGGATTCATCTCACAGTTTCCGATTGAGTCGGCAAAGCAGCAGGGCGATTTGATCGTCTTCACCTTGGCAACAAAACATACCGACTGCCTCGCCAAGGAGATCTGTTTGCCAAAGGCCCAAGAGAACTCCTGCTGCAGTGGCACCGGGTGTTGCTGATGCGGCCTCTCTTTTCATTTCTTAACGTTCTGTTTTTTATCGGCATCCGCTCCCTCTCTTGACTTATTCCCTTTCCCCCATGAAACCACTTGTCCTCATTCTCTGCACCGGAAACTCGTGCCGCAGTCACCTCGCCGAGGGCATGCTTCGCGCCGCTGCTGGTAATCTTATCGAGGTTGCCAGCGCTGGATCCAAGCCCGCCGGGTATGTACACCCCAAGTCCATCGAGGTGATGAAGGAGATCGGCATTGATATCTCCGGGCATCGCTCGAAGCATCTTGATGAGTTCCTGAATCGCTCCGTTGATACCGTCATCACCGTCTGTGGCAACGCCGATCAGGCATGCCCGATGTTTCCCGGTCAACTCAACCGTTTCCATTGGGGCTTCGATGACCCCGCTCATGCCACAGGAACCGAGGAGGAAGTCCTTAACGAGTTCCGTCGGGTTCGAGATCAGATCAAACTCGTTTTTGAAGCCTACGCCCAAGGACTCAAGCGCGGTAAAACACTCTAACTCCAGAATCATTTTATTCCATGGATTCATCTTCCGCCATGCCCGTAAAGCCTGTGAAGAGGCTCGCTTTTTTCGAACGCAACCTAACCCTCTGGGTCCTTCTCTGCATGATTGCGGGAGTGCTTCTGGGAACCGCAGCACCGAAGGTCGTCACCTCCCTGAGCCGCATGGAGTTCGGACACGACTCCCATGTGAATGTCCCGATTGCCATCCTCATCTGGCTCATGATCTATCCGATGATGCTGAAGATCGACTTCGGCTCCATCGGAGGGGTTGCCCGGAAGCCGAAGGGCCTGCTGGTGACTCTCTTTGTGAACTGGACCGTGAAGCCCCTCAGCATGGCCTTCCTCGCCTGGGTATTCATGCAGCACCTCTTCGGCAAGTGGATTGATGTAGAGACTGCGAAGAACTACACGGCGGGACTGATCATCCTCGCGGCAGCACCCTGCACTGCGATGGTCTTTGTCTGGTCCTATCTCACGGATGGCGATCCTACCTACACGCTGGTTCAGGTGGCGGTGAACGACCTGATCATGCTTGTGGCCTTTGCCCCGATCGTGATGTTCCTCTGCGGGGTCTCCGGCGTGGTTGTTCCCTCGGCTGTCCTGATTACCTCGGTGCTTGTGTTTATCGTTATTCCGCTTGCGACGGGATGGTTGACCCGGACGGCACTGCTGAAGGCTCGTGGGAACGATTGGTTTGAGAAATCCTTCCTGCCCAAGTTTCAGCCCGTGACCATGGCAGCCCTGCTACTGACGCTGGTTCTGATCTTTGCCTTCCAGGCAGAAAACCTCACCCATCGGTGGCTGGCAGTGCTGCTGCTCGCCGTGCCGATCACCATCCAGGTCTATTTCAACTCCAGCCTGACCTACCTTTTGATGCGCTGGCTGAAAGTCCCGCATAATGTTGCGGCTCCCGGAGCACTGATTGGTGCCAGTAACTTCTTCGAACTCGCGGTCGCGGTGGCCATCACGCTCTTCGGCCCATCCTCCGGTGCGGCGCTCGCCACGGTCGTGGGCGTTCTTGTCGAGGTTCCCGTCATGCTTTCCGTCTGCAGTGCCTGCAATGCGACACGGGATTGGTTCGCCGCAGGGGAGTCAAAAAACTAGGACTTTGAGGTGACTCCCCTGGGAAGCCTAAGCGAGAGAAGAAATGCGAAGACCATGAATCCCGCTGCCACGAAGAACGGCGTGCGGGCATAGGCTTCCTTGCCTGAGGCAAGATCGAGCATCAGGAGTGCTCCGGCCACGGTTGGACCGATCCATCGGGCGAGACTTCCGGCCGACTGCATCACTCCGAGCGCGCGCCCTTGCCATTCCCCATCCGCACTGCGCGAGGAGATCGCGGAGAGCGTGGGCATCATCAGGCTGTTCCCTACAGCCACCAGGACGCAGGCACCGATCATCGTTCCTACATGACTGGTGAAGGGAAGCGCGACAAAGCCCGCACCAAGAAGAAGCGCTCCTGCAGAGGCCAGATGGCCATCTCCGAAACGCTTCGAGAGCCTCCCGATAAGCCCCCCCTGGATCAAAGCGCCGATCAGTCCGATCAGGGCCAGGATGTTGCCGGTGCTCTTGGCATCCAAATCGTAACGATGAAACAGAAACAGGGCGAATAGCGACGTCATCAGTGAGAATCCAGCAATCATGAGAAAGTAGGTAATCATCACGGTCAGGTAGGTCTGTTTATCAACATGACGGAAGAGTTCGGGAAAGAGGCGTTCCTTGGGCCCCTTCTGACGCTTTTCCGGCGGCAGCGACTCGGGCAGAACCACGGTGACCAGAATCGCGTTCACGGCCGCCATGGCACCGGCCACCAACATCGGGGCCCCCCATCCGTAATGCGTGGCCGTCCAACCACCAATCGCGGGACCAAAAATGAATCCAAGTCCGAAAGCGGCGCCAATAAGGCCCATGCGTTTGGCCCGTTCCTCGGGAGCCGAGATATCCGCGATGTATGCCTGGGCGGTTCCGATATTTCCACCCGAGATCCCATCGATCAAACGCGCTGCAAAGAGGATCAGAAGCGTATTAGCCCAACCCATCATGAAGAATCCGATCGCCGTGCCAATCGTGCTGATGATCAGAACCGGCTTTCGGCCTATCTTGTCGGAAAGCTGTCCCCAGAGCGGGGAGCAGATGAACTGGGCCAATGAAAAGACCCCCACCAGCCATCCGATCTCCCACGGGCTCGCCCCGAAGTGTTCCGCATAGCGGGGAAGCACCGGGATCACGATTCCGAAGCCGACCAGATCAATGAAGATCGTGAGGAAGATAATCCCGAGCTGAGAGCGTTTCGTGGCCATGATTTAAAGGTTCCTAAACACAGACTAACAACGTGATGTCATCGGGAAGCAGGGAGGCCACCTCACGGATGATATTTCCGCGAAGCATATGGATGAGGGTATTGCGCTGCGGGGCACCTAGAAGCACGCGTTCTGCACCGATTGTCGAGGCAAGGTCGGCAATCGTAATAGCAGGTGCATCACTCACGGCGTAGCAGGGGATGATGGTTTCGCCCAAGCCTTTGTCCCGGAGCGACTCAAAGGTCTCTTTTGCCCCCTGATCCTCCGTCCACTTCCTGCGACGGTCACCGGGCGCGATGATCGGTTGCTCGCGCACAAAGAGAACATACAGGGGTTGCCCATTCTCCCGGGCCTCCCTGACGGCAAAGTCGAGCGTCCGGCCCTGTCCCCTGACGGCGACAAGAATGGGGCCGTTATAGGCTTTGGGAACGGGTGCGGGTGCGGCAGCGGTGCCCGTGGAGACGATGGCCTTGGGTGCTGCGGACGAGGTAGCGGCTTCGTCCAGCTTGCCATCCGACGGCTTGGAGGCTTTCTCCACGGCGAGGATCGCTGCTTCCAAAGCGGCATCATGGGCAGCCACGGTTTTACGCTGGGCGCTTTCCCGGGCAAGGCCGCGGAGGATGAGTCCGATCGCCAGGATGGTGACCGCAAAGATACGGGCGTTCGGTTTGTCGATGAAGAGCGAGATCTCGATCGCCGCCATGATGCCGAAAGTGATGAACATGATGGCCCGTTCATGCTTCTTGAGGGCGAGCTTCCAATCGGTGCAGGTGGCTCCGAGATTGGTGGCAATGGCTCCCACGACACCGACGGCGTAAAGATCAGCCAGTCCGGACATGTCGCTCACGGCGATGACCAATCCCGCAGGGACAAGAACGGCAAAGAGAAGGCCGGCATTCGGAACTCCAAAGGAATTGAGCTTTGCAAAAATCGGCGGCATCTCTTGATCGCGTGCCATCAGAAAGGAGATGCCGCTCAAGGCCACGATGGCCGTGTTCACGGCGCTGAGAAGAAGGACACCAAAAACGATGCTGACAGTCCACGCCGCGATGTGGCCGAAGACCGGCCCGAAGAGATTACCCGCAAAGATCTGGGCCATGTAGCGAAGCATGTAATCGCGCACATTCTCGGCACCAGGTGCATTCACATCGGGGCCATCGGTGGAATGATGAATCACGAGTCCGGGAAGGGCATCCATGGCGAGGCCAAGCAGAGCCGTGAACAGGCAGACCTCGAGCATCACGACCAGGATCGCCTTGTTCGCGGTCTTGGTGACCACAGGACGCTCCAGGGTGCTTCCCGGATCGAGCTTCATCACGCCGGTGGAGTTGGCTATCGCCTCGACACCTGAAAGGGCCAAGACAATGGCGACAAAGGCATTCCAATTATGGAGGAAGCTGCCGTGAAGGGGTTCGATATGAGCAACGGCTTCACCCAGATGAGGAATCACCAAGGCCCCAAGCAGGACAACCACAATGGCCGTGGGAACAGCAATCAGCACTGCGGCCCCGCCAGTATGCTTTGGCCCAAAATAGTTCAAAGCGCCGATGATCACGATGGATGCACCGGCAAACCATTCGGGATGAGGCACCCCCAGGTAGAGGAAAGCAGAGAGTGCGCTCACCGCCGCAGTGACGATATAGTCGGCAATCAGGAGGAAGGCGCCGACGATCGAGATGATCTCGGAACGGTGGCGGACACTGGCATAGACACCGCCGCCGTTGGGATAGAGGCGGCAGATAGCCATGTAATTGAACCCCACCAGAGCCGTGAGCAGACACATGGCGGCAATCAGCCAAGGCGAGCTGTATCCCGCCACGGCGAAGGCGAGACCGATGACGTAGGCCTTGCTGGTGCCCCAGTCGCCGTAAAGGATCGCCGCCGCGCGCTTCCAGTCCACATTACGTGGCCGGGTAGTGGTCGTGCTGAACTCCATAAGAGATTGAAGCGCGTGGTCAGTGGCCGCAGCCGCATCCCCCTCCGCCGCCATGGGAATGGTGATCAAGATCGTGATGCTCGTCCGATCCGCCGCCTCCGCAGCAACTTCCACCTCCTCCCCCGCAGCAATCGGCCTGTTCCTCCCCAATCACCACAACCTCGAGCCCTATCTGCTGGAGGGCCAGCTGATCCCGGGCGCGACCCAGAAAATCCATGGCGCGTTGAGGAGGCTCATGGGATGTGCGCAGCTCGATACGGACCGGTTTGCCGAGCAGATGGGGAAAATTATCCTTCATCTCGCCATCTAGGATGAAGGAGACATAGGCATTGAGCTTCTCCTGAAGTTGGTAGAGTTGGTGTTCACCATGCTCCCAAGGACGTGTCTCAAACATCGCCAGAACGAGAACATCCTCGCGGGTGTCATGCGCGAAGGCATCAAGCATCCCCGTCCGCTCGATCCCTGCTCCTGCAGGAGGCCGGTTCTCGCCGCTCAGATCTTCGCGGATGGAAACCATACGTAGAGCATCAGATAAACCAGCACACCGGTGACCGAAACATAAAGCCATATCGGGAGGGTCCAGTGTGCCATCTTTTTGTGAGCATCAAAGCGCTGCTGCAATGCGGGAGTGATCGTCAGTGCAATCAGGGGAACGATTGTCAAAGCCAGCGGAAGATGGGTGAAAAGAATGAAGAAATAGAGCGTGCGAGGCCACCCTTGATAAGTGAAGGGGACATGACCGACATGGAAGTGATAGTAGAGATAGCACCCTAGGAAGAGCGCCGAGGTCACGATCGCCGAAACCATACAAAGAGCATGCACCCTCTTATGTTCCGTCCGGATCATGATCCATCCAAAGATGATCAAGAACGTGCTGATCGCGTTGAGAGTCGCGTCAACTTTGGGAAGTTCGTGAACGGTCATGCTTTCAGGGGACGCCTTCTCGTCTGAGGCTTCAGGCCTCTAGTGAGGAGGAGAGGGCGCGTTCCCGAGCGATCTCGCGGCAGGTTTTCACCATGATCCAGGTCATAAACCCGAGCACTGCAAAAACGATGCCGATCATGAAGAGAGTACTGGAGGAGAAAGCCAACTTCGAGACCACGGTCTGAGGCTCGATCTGCCCCCCCGTTCCCTTAAGGGCACAATCCGGGCAAGCCGCGGCATTAGACAGTGAAAGGATCAAGACCGGAAGGATGGTGAGAAGCTTCATGGGGTCGTGGACTTACTATAAGGTTCCCTCAGGAGATTCCCGATGTCGATCAAAAGCTTCTGGACCAACTCCGGTTCATCGAGCTTGCGAGCCATACGGATCTGCCCCTGACGGTCGATCACCAAGAATCGGGTCGAATGAACAGGCGCCGTTGGATCTGCATTGGAGAGGGCCTGGAGCATTCCCTTGGTGGTGAACTCCTCCACAGGTTTCTGAGGTCCGGTAAGAAAGATCCATCGATCGGGATCAGCCCCAAAATGCGACGCATACTCTTTAAGCACCTCCGGCGTATCATGCTCCGGATCGATCGAGAGGGATACAAGGCGTACGTCTTTCGCCTTTTTTAATTCTTTGGAGATTTCGGCCAACTTCGAGTTCATCATCGGGCAAGGCCCGGGACAGCGGGTGAAGAAGAAATCGATCACCCAGACCTTTCCAAGCAGGTCAGCTCGCGTGAGTGTCTTTCCCTCCTGGGTGATGAAATGAAAATCGGGCACTGTTCCAATCGGGGGCGACTCCTCGTAGTCACGGTGCTCAGAACCTCGGAAGAGCTTGCCCGCTCCCACAATCAGGACAATCGCCACCAAAAATGTGATGACCCACACCATGAAGGGGAGCCGTTTCGGGGCGCCCGAATCATGGGAAGGAGTACTCACAATGGGTTTCTGATCAAAGGCCTCAAGACCGGATCAGATGAGATAAAGGATCGTGTAAAGGAAGACCCAGACCACGTCGACGAAGTGCCAGTAGAGACCCACATTCTCAAGGGCGACATGGCGCTTGGGGGTGAAGGTCCCCTTGGTGACCTGAAGGAAGAAGCACCAGAGAATCAGCAGCACGCCGATGCAGACGTGGGCACCATGGAATCCCGTCAGGGTGAAGAAGGTGGAGCCGTAAACCCCTCCCTTGTTAAACCAGAGGCCCTCATGATAGAGCTCGGTCCACTCGACACACTGAAGTCCCACGAACGTGGCACCCATCATGGCGGAAAGGAGCATCCAGCCGGCTCCGGACTTCCCTTTCTTCACTGCCACCTCGGCGAAATGATAGACAAAGGAACTGCTGACCAGAATGACCGTATTGATACCCGTCAGGAGTTTTGGCATCGGGGGAAGCTCGATGCCGTCGCCGAAATTCGGGGGCCATGATCCGGCAGACTGCCTCAAAACAAGATATGCCGTGATCAGTCCGCTGAAAAGAAGGGCCTCCGAGCACAGGAAGATGCACATGCCAAGCTTGCAGGTCGCGGGCGGAGTGGGGGGGGCGGCATGATGATC
>CAIZIQ010000254.1 GCA_903933015.1 uncultured Spartobacteria bacterium
AAAAAGATGAAACTGAAGATTCGGGGCACATTGGAAGCCGCTGGTTTCCTGTTGATAACCGAGCGATGACAACTTCTCCGCAGGACCTGTTGTGGTAAGGTCTCCTGTCAGGAGGAGAAACTGCGATGAGACAGGTTTGTAGTGAATCGTCTTCTGCCCCATGATGGATCCGTTGGTTGTTCTGACCACATAATGAACCTCGGGATTTGTGAGGGCTTCGTTGGCAGTCCATTCCCCCTGGCAAAAATCCGGATAGGTGATGGGGAGGTTGGTTCCCGAAGTGCCCACTGAGATAGTCGGCACGGAGGTTGCATTCACCATGGTGACCCGCACCTGCGGTTGAGGGGATGATGACGGTGAAAGATGGTGGTGCCGGTGTCCCTCATGATGCCCGCTTGGGTATGGCTCCGGTGAGGGGGTGGGGACAGGCATGAATGTGGCCTGCGCCAGGATAAGAAATGCCGCTATCATCAATATCATCGTCTCGGTTTAGGGCATCTTATTAACGCCATTGCACATCGTGGAGCGAGGGGATCAAGCGGCCCGTGGCATTCGGAGTGAGTCGGATGAGTCCCTCCATAAGAGCCCTACCGGTTGTTTTTTCCCGATGGTCCAAGGATTCCCCGATCACATAGAGGCGGAAGGTCCGGGTCTGGAGGACGCAGTGACCGATCATCTTGCCGAAGGCCTCCTCCCGTGCCCGATCAAAGACATTGGCAACTTGCGGTGAGCTTCCGGGAACATTCTGGGAGAGGGGAGGCGTGTAGGTGTTTGCGTTGACGAGATTGGTTGTCAGCAGGGAGAGATCGGAGAGTTTGCTGTAGGGGCGATGTTCTTCCACCACCAAAGCTAGATCATCGGCGGCCTTGGCTCCGATGCAGCAGTTTGGAAAGCGTCGGTCTGAGCTCACCCGGATGCCGCTGAACAATGTGGTCAGGACTGCATGAGACGCCGTGTTGACATTGATCCTTCCCGGAATCCCGGAATTCGTCATGGGTGGCTTCTCTCCCGGTTCACGACCTTTGTCGGTGACCGTGAAGAGATCAAGGAGTTCGACGGCCCTCTTTCCGGGTGTGTCCCAGTTCAGCTTCGGATCCGCATAATGTAACTCCGGTTGTCCGATCCTGAGAGTTCGACCGCCGCCGTAACAGAACATGGAATCCGATCCCCCCGCTTTCTTGGCATCCCCCTGATCGTTCACTTGTGCGGGGTCGCAGATGTTGCCAAGTTCGCCGAGGGAGCACATCGACCCCTTGCGGATCACGAAGGGGGCCTGCGTATTGTTTCCGGCAGGATCATAGGGTGATTTGATCAGGTCGGGGGTCGTCTCGGAGGCGGAGGGAGTTCTTCCTGTGACGGGATTGACCGGCACCCGGTCGCGGCTCGACCAGGTCTTTTCAGGATCGATGAGATAACCCGCACCCTTCAGCGAAGCTGGATTAATACCCTTCCAAAGCGATTTTGGGTAGTTTGTCGTGGAACTCCAGATGTAGGCCGTAAGAAAGCCGGCTCCTGGATCCCCGACGAAGGTATATTTTCCGGGTTCGATCGCTTCAGCTGATGTTTCCTGACCACTCTTGTCACTCTTGTTACCCCAATATGTCGGGATGGTGAAAATCTGCCACTGTGCGATGGAGTTACTGAGCTGCTGTCCGTGATGGTGCAGTCCTCCGTAATCATTCCCCGGCGAGATTGGCGGTCGGCGCGTCATGTCGACCAACTTGTCATTCCAGTAAAAGCTAAAGTTTTGATGCTGGGCGTTGTTGGAGTTTCCTGTGAATCCTGTATCCCAATGAGGGGGATTGGTTGGCATGGTTGGAGAAGTCCATGTCTGGGTCTCGGGAGGAAAAGCCACAACGATGAGTTCATTGGGCCGGAGTTCGGGTGTCATGCCTCCGGTTTCATCATAATCACGGAAAGGCTTTTCCAATGCCGTGCCGAATTCCATGCGGGCTCTGTTCCCGATCACCAGTCTGGGAATTCCGGCAGGGACCGTGTCTGTCGTTGGATTCCAAAGTTCCAAGAAGAACTGACTTTTGATCTCTGTACTGAAAGGTGAGGCCTTGGTGTTGAGCTCAGTTCGTGTGCAGCACTCGGCGATCTGGGTGACGTAGGGCACGAGATCGCGGCCCGAGGGTTCACCACTTGGAAGAGGTGTCGGTCCCTGATCCTTTGAGATGTAGTCCACGATGCTGCACGCCAGTCGTCGTGTGTAAAGCGTCTGGTCAGTGCCTTTTGCGGCGAGGGAGGCATCCCTTTTTTTGAAATCCGGCAGGTTACGATCGATGATGGCGGCGATGTTGCCGGCTCTCTCGCAGGATGTTTTTCCCCATGCTGGATTGGTCGCCAAATCGTTGAGGTTGTATTTCGGACGTCCGCCTTCGGGAAGGGTTGCTGGAATCAGATCCGGAACAGGGCAAAGGTCGCGGGTCAGCAGGGAACGTTTCTCCTCGTATTCCCCGGTTTTCGAAAACGCAGTCTCAAAACTGCCTTCCGTTGGGAGTTTTTCCGCCGCATTTTGCAGGAGCTCTGCCTCCCCTGGTGAAGGCAGTCGGGGAGTTTCGTTGCTCAGGGGAATATCTTTTGGACCGAGATCCCAGTTCGTTTCATTGGTGCGGGGATTGCCTCGGTGTAATGACGGATTCAGACGGGCGGACTCATCTGTCATGATGAAGGCGTAGCGACCAATAACTTGACCCGTGCTGTCATGCAGGTATTGCCAGAGTGCCGGGTAGCGGCCGGAACTTGAGATCATGCCTCCCGCTCCGGCACTATCCTTTGCTCCGCTTTCTGACTGGTGGATGCCAAGGAGCGATGGATCGTTGATGTCAACAGTGATGGAAGGATTCGTTGAGAGGCGTTTTTTCCCGAGTTTTTGAAACAGGGATTCATGGGCATCCTTGGGCATGTTCGGATAGGAGGTGAGCTCTTTAAATTCGTAGGAGAAGAGAGGAGCGATCTGAGAGCCATTTGTCAGATTGGTGGCGCCGATAGCGATGGATGGCACAATGTCAGAAGCCATTGGGTCGTTTGTTTCCTCCGGTGGTATGCCGACAAGATAAGCTGGTCGGTTGGAGGTAGTGATCAGCAGGAGTTCACAGGCCGAGGCATATCCGGACTCTGCGGAGAGATGAGCCTGTTCCTCTGCTGCGCAGGCAGCACTGCTCGAGCGCTCGATCCGAACACTCTGGAGAAGGGCGATCAGTAGCAGGGTCAGCAGGGCCAGGACGCTTACCACCGCGATGATCGCCGAACCCTCTTCGTGGCCTCTGTTTCTGCGGAGGCAGAAGTGTGGGCTTCTCATGATCCGGGGGGTAGTTCCCGCAAGGGAGGCAGATGGATGATGGTGCTATATTGCTGTAGATGCTTCCTGAGGAGATGTTGATTGCGTTGGGTCGCCCCCGGTTCGGAGGCAATCAGACGTTCCGCCGTTCCATTGATGGCGGACAGGGTGATTTTAAGGGCTGTGGGAGGATTGGAATGCTCGGGCAATCCCTTCGCTTCGAACCCGATGATGTTACGAGCGAGCAGTTCCGTCGTCGCCTCGTTGGTTGGTGAGGCGTGGGAGTAGAGAGCGAAAATCTCATCCTGCTCGAATGCAGCGGAAACTTGTTCTCCGGAAGCGTGGTAGCGGTAGAGATTTCTGCAACCGTTTCCATCCGAATCCTTGGCCAGGAAGTACCCGGTTGCACAGAGATCCCCTTTCGAATTGGAGTTCCTACGGTCACACGGATGGGAGACCAGGAAAAAGAGACGATCCGATTCGAGATCGCTGCCATTGGATTTCCCCTCGAGCAGCAGGGATGCCGGATTGGTCGTGATCACCGCCGAATGAAGGTCCTCCGCGAGGATTTGAAGTCCAGCCCGTGCCTCGCGCAGAGATTCACGGCGTTGTTCCCCGTCCCGCCACAGTCGCACAGCACCATTTCCCATGCAGAGCAGGAAAATCACCAGAACAGCAAGGATCGCCGAGGCAAGGAGGACCTCCAGCAGAGTGAATCCTCCACAATACCTGTGCCTGCTTGTTTTTCGATGCCTCATAAACTCATGGAATGGCCACTAATCTGGTGAAATGCTGTATTGTCCTATGTTCTGCCGGCGCTGAGGCGGGTGATGACACAGCTACTTCCGCGGTGATCAGTCCGGGAGCGGAGGGCTTTGGTGTGAGTGTCAGCGTGGCCAAAGCCACGACCTGAGGATCTGTGATGGGAGAAGTGACCGCCGCGGGATCGAGTTCGCGCAGGGGTTCACACGACGCGTTGTAGCAAAGCGTGATGGCCGCGGAGTTCGTGGGATGGAGAAGTTTCCAAATTGGGGTGCCGTTGGTGATGCCGACGGAGACACTCACTTTTTCCCCTTCCTGGCCAAGGATCAGGGATTCCATGATGGATTCCGCGATCAGCGTGGATCGGGTCTCCCGGAGTGATTGCTGCTCGGTGTTCTGGGCAACCGGGAAAAGGGCGATGAGAACAAGAGCCGTTCCTGCAAAAAGCGCCATGGCTATCAGAACCTCGGTCAGGCTGAAGGCGTTTTTTTCAGACCGTCGTCGGGTGAATTTCATTTCAAGGTGGCGCGTCCGGTTCCCCTGGAGAGAAGAATGGTCTCGGTATCCTTGGGTGCGGAGCTGCATAGGGAGAGAGAGAGGGTGTTCCCGTCCTGTTTTGGGATGCCGATCCTTCCCGTGCGTTGAAACATCAGTGCACCATAGGTTGATCCGCTTTGGGCAACTCCTCCCTTGATGGCCTGAGCCATGATATTGGCGGGGGGTTGTTCATCCATCAGCCCGCCCGTGCCTTTTTGGAAAGAGACCCCAGCGGGCAGTGATATCCATGTCCCCACAGGAGCAAAGCCATCGCCCGACCGGGTGATGATTCTCATGGCATCTTTTCCTCCGTTTCCGCTATGGCGGAAAACCACCCAGACTTCCTTCTGTCCCGAGGTCGATGCGAGACGCGTCTGCTCCAGAGTGCCCATCACGATAGGGATAGCACCCCGGCACGCATGCGTGCGTGTGAATTTCGACCATGCAGGCATCGTAAGCAGAGCCAAGGCCGTTATCACGGTGATCGTGACAAGCAGTTCGGTGAGTGTCATCCCGAGTTGATTGCCGTGATTGTAGGTCGAGGAAAGGATGCGCTGCACAGGCGCACAGAGTGTATTATTGTCTTGCGCCGGGCGATCTAAAATCACCATCCGACAAGAGAGGGAATGCTCCACCCGGTTCTGCCTACTGAAGGGCACGGATCACTGAAAAGCCAACCCAGATACCAGCCACACAGAGCAGAACGGAGAGAAGGACATTCAGAAAGGCCCCGGTAAGATTTCCCTGCTCCATCAACAGAAAGGTCTGGAGGCTGAAGGAGGAAAATGTGGTGTAGCCCCCCAAAACTCCGATCATGAAGAATGTGCGGATCGCGGGTGAGAAGATCAGCTTGCCTGGTTCAGTTTCGCCGAAACCGGCCAATACTCCCATGGCAATGGCCCCTGAGACATTCACCACAATGGTGCCGAAAGGGAATTCCTCGCCGGTCCATCGTGCTACCCCGGTACTGACGATGACGCGAGCGACCGACCCAATAGCGCCTCCCATTGCAGCCATGGTCCAAGGATGTCTCAGCAGAAATGGAAGAAAATTCATCGTTTCATCAGTTGGGCAGAGGTAGCCGTGAGGGTCAAGCAGAGGGATAATGTCGGTTGTATTTTTCGCGCTATCAGAATAGGGAATAATCCATGCAGAAATCTCCCCGACTCCTGATTGCACTGTCGATTGTTTTGTCCGTAACGCCGCTGGTTGCGCAGAATACAGTGCCGACCACTTTTCCGACCACCCAGATTGCAAAAATGGAGGCGGCTTCCTATCTTGCCCCGCTACCAGAGAACAGGGTTCTTTCCTACAAGCAGATTGCGGGTGATTTCGCTGCCAACGAGACAGCAGCCCTTGGAAAATACAACGGTAAAAGGATTACCGTGATCGGGCGCATTGCACACCTCAGTCAGGGTCATGGTGAGAAAAAAGCTCTCGTGGTCACTTTGCAGAATGCCAATGCCTCACTACCCGCAGTGAAGGGGGATTTTCTTGCAGATTCAATCCCCGTGAATTCCGAAATTCAGGTTTCCGATGACGGGTCCACTGCCTCGATCATTCATCGTGATCGGATCGGGAATATCCTTTCCCAGGACACCTACCTCTCGGTTGACCAGAAGGTTGGGATCAAGGGAAGCTTCAAGGAGCTCAAGGTGGGTGATATTGTCCTGACGGATTGCAAGTTGATTCCCAAAGAGAAGCTCCACGAACTCAGTCGCGATTGACAGGGTATCGAAATCGTTGAGCAAGTAGCCTCGTTTTAGCTTTCAGACGGGAGCATTTCTCCCTTTGCTCGGCATATGCCTTTTCGTTCACTCGGCCTTGATGCCGCCATTTTGAAAGCCGTCCAGGAGACGGGCTATACCGAACCCACCCCGATCCAGTCGGCAGCGATCCCGTTCGTGCTAAAACGTCGTGATCTGATTGGAATTGCCCAGACCGGCACGGGCAAGACAGCGGCCTTCACCCTGCCAATACTGTCACTGCTGGCCTCCACTCACTCCAAGGGAATTCGCGCCCTTGTGATCGCTCCGACCCGTGAGCTTGTGGTCCAGATCGAGGAGAATGTCCGTGCTTACGCCAAGCATTTGCCAGTCACCGTGGCCACGATTTTCGGGGGGGTCAGTGAAAAGCCTCAGATCAAGGCCTTGGAGCACGGCGCCGACATTGTGGTCGCTACCCCGGGACGATTGCTCGACATTATCCGCGGTCGTGAAAAAGCCTTTGCCAATATCGAGTTTCTCGTGCTCGACGAGGCCGACCGGATGCTCGATATGGGATTCGTTCCGGCAATCCGGCAGATTGTGAAACTGCTTCCAAGAAAGAGGCAGACACTCTTCTTTTCCGCCACGCTTTCGCGGGAGATCGAGAAGCTTACCGGTGAGTTCCTGCAGGAGCCCGAGACAGTCGAGATCGGACGTCGTTCCAATCCTGCCGATACGGTCACCCAGTCGGTTTACGAAATTCCCCAGCATCTCAAGCCGAGCCTGCTACTGCATCTTCTTCAGAATGGAGCGCTGAATATGGTGCTTGTTTTCACACGGACGAAACACGGGGCGGATCGTATTGCGAGGCGTCTTGAGCAGGCGGGCATTTCGACAGGAGCGATACACTCCAATCGCTCCCAGAACCAGCGTCTGCGTGCCTTGAATGAATTTCGCGAAGGAAAAATCCGTGTTCTGGTGGCCACCGACATCGCGGCCCGAGGCATTGATGTCGACGGGATCTCCCATGTCGTAAACTATGACTTTCCACCCCATCACGAGGATTATGTCCACCGTATCGGCCGTACGGGGCGTGCCAAAGCCGTAGGTGAGGCGATCAGCTTTGTTTCCAAGGAGGATGAGGATGCTGTCCGTGCGCTTGAGCGCTTTACACGTCGTGGCATTCCCCGCCACAAGGCCGAGGGATTTGACTACACGCAGCCTGCTCCGCCGAAGGAGCGGGGAGGCGACCGTCGTCCGCCGCGCCGTGCGGGAGAAGTCCGGGCTCCGCGCCCTGATTTCCGTCGAGGAAATTCCCAGGAACGCACATCCCATGAAGTGCATGGCGGGCAGAAGTCCCAATCGCAAGGCGGAGGCGGTCAACGTTCCCGCTCCAGGGGAAGAAGTGACGGAAAGCCACGGGAGATCTCCATGAGCGGTGAGCCCGGCAAAAAGAAGAGCGGTATAGGCAGATTCCTTGGATTCGGACGTCGCTGATCAGTAGATGAGGGAGAGGGATCGCTCTGGCATCCCATTAAATAGCCTTCAGTCTAAAAACACTTCAATTTTCCCCAGTGCTCAGTGCGCTCCCTGAAGGATGATTTCAGTGATGCCCGGGTGCTGTGAAATTTTGCCAGGATAGATTTCCTCGATCGTGAGTTCGATGATGTCTCCTTGGTTCAGATAGATGTCGGGAAAGTGAAAGTCCTGCCAACGCCAGGTATCGGCAAGACGAAGGCGGGCGATCGGCTTTTTGTTTACCCGAAGGGTCATTGACTTGATGCGGGCATAGCCGCGGAACTCCTCGAGTGTCCTGATTACCCCGTTGGCAATCGTGATCCCGTAGAAAGGGGTGTCTTTGCAGTCTTTTGGCAGTTTTTTAGGAATGAGGAACTGGATGATTTCTCCCGGTCCCGGGGTGGGAGAGATCCATGAGGTTGTCGCATCGTCATCGCAGAATTCTGAGGCCGGTTTGAGATTTTCGAGAGTACTTCCCGCCAAGGTCTCCCAGAAGAAAGCGCATCGCAGTGAGCATCCTCCCATCAGTTCCTGCAGGACCGGATCGCCGACCTTGGGTTTCAGAAAAG
>CAIZIQ010000255.1 GCA_903933015.1 uncultured Spartobacteria bacterium
CCGACCCGTGGGTGCTCCGAATTTACGGGCCAGTTTGTAGAGCCCCTCGTTCGCTTCGGCACCACTGTTGGAGAAGAAGACCTTCCCGCCGAGTCCCATGAGACCGACGATCAACTTCGCAAGTTCACCCTGGGGACGTGTTAGGTAGAGATTGGATGTATGGATCAGCGTGGCGGCCTGTTCCGCCAGAGCCTTGGTTAACTTGGGATGGGCATGACCTAGGGAACAGACGGCAATGCCCGCTCCGAAATCAAGATAGGCTTTACCACTCTCATCCCAGACGCGTGTTCCCTCCCCCCGTGCCAGAGCAAGGTCGAAGCGACCGTAGGTCGGCATCACATAATCCCGATAAAGCTCGGCGGTGGAAGGTGTAGTCATGGCGAAAGAGAATGCGAAAGAAGAATTAATATGGAACTCAGGAGCTCAGGAAGGGGAGAAATATGCATGCCTGAAAAAATCCTGAAATTCCTCGGATTCTTTTCATGAGTTCAGGAGTTCCATATTCAGATAATCAGTTTTCTGAACTCATCCTCGGCAAGGACTTTTACGCCTAACTTCTGGGCCTTCTCGAGTTTGCTACCAGCCTCTTCACCGGCCAGAAGATAGGTCGTTTTGGCACTGACGGATCCGGAGACTTTACCCCCCTTTGCTTGGATCATCTCAGCAGCTTCCTCGCGTGAGATCGAGAGTGTCCCCGTGAGTACCCAAGTCGTTCCCTTGAGAGGACCTTCGGCGGCAGGGGCCACTCCCTTGGGATCACGCTCACCGAAGTTCAGTCCGGTGGCCCGCAGTTTTTCGATCACTACGATAACCGAGGGATCCCGGAACCATCCGTGGATCGCCGTGGCCATGATTGGCCCGATCTCTTCAACGGCGACAAGATCTTCCTCGGAGGCGGCGGCAAGCCGATCGAGCGAACCGAACGAAGAGGCCAATGTGCGGGCCACAGTCACCCCGACATGGGCAATACCAAGGCCTGCCAAGAGACGCCAGAGCGGTTGGTCACGACTCGAAGCGATTGCCGCAAGTAGGTTGGAAACACTCTTCTCCCCCATCCGCACTAGCGGCAGGAGTTGCTCCTCCGTAAGGGTGTAAAGATCGGCGATATCATGAACCAATCCCGCCTCGGCAAGCTGTGCAACCATTGCTTCACCGAGCCCCTCGATGTCCATGGCTGATCGACTCGCAAAGTATTCGATCCGACGGCGCACCTGAGCATCACAACTGGGGTTAGCACAACGTACGGCCACCTCACCCTCGGCACGAGTCACGGGAGCTGAGCAAACCGGACAATGGGTCGGCATCTGGAAGACTCGTTCCAAACCCTCACGCTCTTCCGTAAGCACCTTCGCAACAGCCGGAATCACATCGCCTGCTTTCTCAATCATCACCCAATCGCCGATCCGCAGATCTTTTCGGAGAATCTCCTCCTCGTTGTGGAGCGTCGCACGCGAAACGGTGCTCCCTGCCACAAAAACCGGCTCCAAATCAGCCACTGGCGTCAGGACGCCACTGCGGCCGACCTGCACGGTGATATTAAGGAGGCGGGTCCTCGCTTGCTCCGGCTCGTATTTGTAGGCAATGGCCCAGCGGGGCGCCTTGCTGGTGGAACCGAGTCGGGCATGTTGGGCGATCCGATCAACCTTGATAACGGCTCCGTCGGTCTCAAAGGGAAAGCCGTGTCTTATTGTCCCCAGTTCCGTGATGGCTGCCATCACTTGCCCGGCATCTCGGGCAAGCCAATAACGTGGATTGACGGGGAGGCCCCATTCCTTGAGCTGAGCAAAGAACTCTTCCATCCGCTCCGGGAGTGAGGAGGCGGGCTCCACCGCGCCATAGCCGTAG
>CAIZIQ010000256.1 GCA_903933015.1 uncultured Spartobacteria bacterium
AGGCCCAGAAAGTGAAGGGCAAGGTCAAGTCGGCAATGATGTATCCGGCCATCGTCCTGGTGATCGCCATCGTCATCATGGGATTCCTGCTCGTCTTCATCGTTCCCAAGTTTCAGCAGATCTTCAACGACATGCTCGGGGGAAAACCGCTTCCCCTGCTCACTCAGATCGTGGTGGGAGCCAGCACCGCCATCAAGGACAACATCCTCCTGATCATCATCGGGGCTGTTGGAATCTTCGCGGCGCTCAAATACATCGTTTCCACCCCCAAGGGTTCGGTGATGTTTGATCAATTCATGCTCAAGGCTCCCCTCTTCGGTGACCTGACCCGCAAGAACGCCATCTCTCGCTTCACTCGCACACTTGGAACCCTGGTCACCAGCGGCGTCCCCATCCTGCAGGCCCTCAACATCACCAAGGAGACCGCGGGCAATGCCGTCATCTCGACGGCAATCGCCAAGATTCATGATGCGGTCAAGGAAGGTGAATCCATCGTGCGCCCCATGGAGGCCAGCGGGGTCTTTCCCTCCATGGTCATCAGCATGGTCGATGTAGGCGAGGAAACCGGCCAACTTCCCGAGATGCTTCTCAAGGTCGCCAACCTCTATGACGACGAGGTGGACAATGCCGTGACAGGACTCACTTCGATGATGGAACCCATCATGATCGTCTTCCTCGCCGTGGTTGTGGGTGCAATCGTTGTGGCCCTCTTCCTACCTCTCATCGGCATCATCAGCGGTATGCAACAATAAGAAAAGTAACCTCTATTTCACATGAATCGCCTCTCCCGCGCTGGCTTTACACTCATCGAACTTCTGATCGTCATCGCCATTATTGCCATCCTCGCCAGCCTGGTGATGGCGGCTGCCCATAGCGTCCAGACCAAGGGAGCAAGATCGCGTGCCGAGGCCGAAATCGCAGCAATCGCTGCGGCACTCGAGAGCTACAAGGCCGACATCGGGGATTATCCCAGCAACAGCACCATAGGATCCTCCACCAACCTCGTTGCCGCCCTGATGCCTACAAATACACCCGGAGCAAAGATTTATTTTGAATTCAAAAATAAGTTCCTATCAAACAACAATTACTTGGATCCGTTTTTTAATAGCTACAATTACATCTACACCAACGGATCCCCCAATAACGGAACAAACAATTACGATCTCTGGTCAACCGCCGGGGGATCGGCAAACTCTAATACCTGGATCAAAAACTGGTAGCGAGAAGCCCTCGCATCAGACTAGCCGATCGTTCTGAGATCGTTCCATCCAGCGACCACCAGCTGAGACCATGTCTCAAGCTGATCATGGCGGGCGGCGAGCTCTTCAATCGTCAGGAACCCGAGCTCTGCGATCGCCTCTTCGTTGGCCACGACATCCGGTTCCGAGAGTTGGCACTGGTGAACGATACCGAGATGGACAGCCCCAACGGGATTCGTGTCGTCATTGAGTAAGGCAAGCGGACGCTCGATGAAGGCGCTTGAGATCGAGATCTCCTCCTGGAGTTCACGCATCAGGGCGCGCTGATAGGCCTTCTCGTCAAAGGCATCTCCCAGACCATCTCCGTCATTGATGTGGCCGCCGATCCCGACGGATCCCTTTTTAAGCAACCGGGTCTCTCCCGACCCGCTTCCACGACGATAATGAAGGATCTTATCCCCCGAGGTCACCACCACGTAGGGGATGAGCTGCTTGAGCGAGGGATCTTCCTCCGCCTCATGGCGGGGAACAAAGAAATGATTTCCCGGTTGGAGGAAAACCGGCAGATAACGGCTGATCTCGGGGTTCAGTCCGTGAAAAGAACCCAGTTCGTCAAAGAGTGCGCGGCGAATGACCAAAACCTGTTCAGTGGAGCTCATAGGAATAATCAGTAAGGATGACACAGACTGATGGCTTAAAATAAGTAGGCAAGAGTCAAATCGTCAAAAAAAAGAATCCTCTCCATGGGTCGTCTAAGAGTCGCAAAGATAACGGGCCAGTTTCTCCTTAAGAATGTTCCGAGCCCGAAACAAAAGGCTTTTGACAGCCGGAAGACTGATTTCCAGAACAACAGCGATCTCCTCGTAGGGCATCCCCTCGTGTTGTTGAAGAATGACTGCAAGACGCTCCCTCTCGGACAGCGAGAACATCGCCGACTCGATAGCCATGTGCAGTTCGTTATTCAGAACCGCCCCGTCGGGACCCGGCTTGGAGTCGGTGACTTCATGTTCGGATTTTTCATCACGGGACTGGGGAATCAGTCGGGCACGTGAACGGCGGCGGGATTCGTTGAAGACAAGCCTCTTGGTGATGGTCAACAGCCATGTGGTGAACGCCGCTTGGGAACGCCAGCGCGGGGCGGATTTCCAAACATTGAGAAACACCTGCTGGGAAACATCTTCGGCATCCGCACTTCCGATCATCCGTGCAACGGTGCCGATTACCAAAGACTGATGACGCTCCACGAGTTCCCTAAAAGCTTCGTCATCGCCCCCTGCGATCAGCTTCATCAACGCCTCATCGGAGGCAGCCGGATTTGAGTAACTTTCTTCGCCCTTCATCAGGAAGCGAGGCTTGCTCGGAACGAGAACACGACCGCCCTCTCACCCTCTCCCCGAATGACCGAACTGCCAATCACGTCAGCGACCATCCGTTCCTCCATTGCACGGCTCTCGGGATAGCACTTCATGAGATGGAGAAGGGGGTTGTGGCATTCCTTAAGGAGGCACTCCCCTCCGGATCCTTCCGTCAGTGTGCTCATTCTTCCCTCCTTCTCCCTGATGCGTGCAAACGACCGGGCTCTCTCGATCACGGAGGTCTCTGCAGCATCCATCATTTCCCTATACCGTACAGCCAAGGACCGGAAATACATCAGGAGCAGCTTTTGAGGGGCGTTAGGCCCGAATAATACGTGCGCCTGAGCGAGCAGATCCAGCGCGATCTCATGGTGGGATTCGTCAAAAAAATCCTCTCCCGAATCACTGAGCCTGTAAAAAAGATAAGGACGCCCCTTCGGTGCCGACTGTCTCCAGGTCGTCAGGTATCCCGCAGTGGCCAGAGCCACACAATGGGCTTTCACCCCCATGTAACTCATACCCATCGCCTCAGAGAGATCTTTCACCGTCATTCCCTGAGCGGAGCGCTTAATCCTCTCGAGCACCTCGACACGCGGCCCCCGACCGGCTCCCAAGACGAGATTTCTCTTCATTGGAACAGCTCCCCCTGGGTTGAAAACCCGCTGTCAGGTGTTATCAGTTGAGGTCTGATTTCTGGGGTCTGGAATGCGGTGCTTATGGCTTCACCCATTCCATCACTCTCTGACTTTTCATCATTCAACTGTTCACTTTTTCGCTGCCGGGCCTCTCTTTCCACCTCGGCGGTGAGCGAGCGGAACTCGCATGCTCCCAAGGCCTCGATCAACTCACTGTAGCGGGGAGTCAGCTTCATCCCGGCGATCGGCAGCGGCAATGGCAAGTCAAGATCCAGGGCGACCATCTGGCGGTTCTGTTCGATCAGCTCCCGGGAAGTCGCTATCTTTTCGGCGGTCTTGGGGTCGAGTTCCGTTGATGCAAGAAGCTGCTCAAGAGATCCGTAGAGATTGATCCATTTGGCCGCGGTCTTTCCACCGACTCCCGGAACGCCTGGAATGTTGTCGGCAGAGTCACCTGTGAGTGCCAGCACATCGGCGATGCGGGCGGGATCGACCCCCCACTTGGCACGTACATCGGCTTCCCCCAGAAGCTTGAAACCACCATTTCCTTCACCTACATCGGCCTTGGCCGTGGAGTAAATGGAAACCCCGGGACGGACAAGCTGGAGGATATCCTTGTCGTTGGTGGCGATCACGCACTCCATCCCATCATGGAGTGCCTCGATGACATAGGAGGCAATGAGATCATCGGCCTCGGTGTTTTCCAGGAAGAGGCTCGCGGCTCCCACGAGGGGAACCATCTGCTGGATCGGCTCCTGCTGAACTTCAAGATCGTCCGGCATCTCGTCGCGATGCTGCTTGTACTCGGGCTGTAACTGCGTTCGCCTCTCTGGAAGTCCGGCATCCCAGATCACCGCAGCATAGTCGGGCTTCACATCGGAAATCATTCTCCGCAGTGACTTCACGAATCCATAGATAGCATTGGTGGGCTCACCTCGCGAATTCGTCAGGCCTCGAATCGCAAAAAACGAGCGGTAGAGATAATAGTGACCGTCCACCAGAAGCAGACGGGGGACGCGGGGGGAAGTCATCAACGGTAGTCTGCTTGAATCTCAAGAATACGCAAAGAGCGGAAAAAATCAGGGAAAAAGGCGTTCTCAAACCGGGATTTCTGGATTCGCTGGATGCCCATGGCTAGCATTCCCGCATGGTCACCATCACGGCAACTTATGACGGCGGACTGCGATGCTCCGCACAGCACGGCCCTTCCGGCACCACCCTGATCACCGACGCCCCGGTCGACAACCACGGAAAGGGAGAGAGCTTCTCACCGACCGATCTGCTCGCCACGGCCACCGCCACCTGCATGATGACCGTCATGGGGATCGCGGCCGAGCGTCACGGAGTGGAACTAAAGGGAACCACCGTCAAGATCGCGAAGGAAATGAGTCTCGACCTGCCGCGCCGGATCGTGGCCCTGCGCTCCGTCATGACCATCCCGCTTTCCTCGGATCATCCCCAGAGAGCCCTCCTTGAAGGAGCTGCCAAGGCCTGCCCGGTAAAGCAAAGCCTTGCTCCTGAAATCGACACGACCGTCGAGTTCCGCTGGGTCGGCTGAACACTCTTTTCATTAGCCGAGGAGGCGGTAATAGCGCAGAGCCTCGATCGGAACGCCCATCCGTCGGAACGGAAACACGTGCCCATCATGGCGGCCTTTTCCTGCCGGATCCCTGATCAGGTAATCCATCCCCCTTTTCCCGACAATCACCACGAAATGGGTGATCCCGTCAGGGAGACGAATCCTCACTATCACCGGATTACCTCGGAGCAGATTCCAATCTATCCGGGCATAGGAGGGTAGATCCTCATAAGCCTTTTCGATCATCCCCGGGACATAGAGCGCCGCGGATTCCCAGCGGAGCCAGGCTTTCCCCTCATAGCCATTGTTCTCCTTGAGAAATCTGTTCAGGCGGCCCGGATCGATATCCATCCCGTAATGAGCCAGGATCATGGAGGCAGAGGAAACGGCGCACCCCTCCGCTGCAAGCGTTCCGGGGGTATTCCCCAAAAACTCTTTCCCCCAGCGCTCGTCACCTTGGAAAAACTGCGGGATGGAGATCATGATTTCACCGGGAATAGGCAGACCACCCGATCCCGAGATTGCTCGCGGCCAACACCATAGAACGAGCAGGAGGATCAAAAGCCCGCCCAGGACGGGAAGGATCACCCTTGCGAAGCGTGATGATTCGTCGATGCTCTGGCTCAATGAGGATGATGATTTCACGAGTATTGCTTATGCTTTTGCTTCCCCTTGCATCATCCATGAATCTTGCCTGGGCGGAAGAGAGTTCCATCTCATCTCTCAACCGCCTTGTCCTTGATTCCATGGACGAAATGCCAAAACAGGGTGGCTATTCCACCTCGGTCACGGCCAATCAAGAACTCCTCCACGCCGTCACAACATCGGCGGGACTCCTACGCGTGGATGCTTCCCACGCCATCCCCAGCTACTGCTCCGAGGCAACCTATCTCGTTTTCCTGAAAGTCCTGGCACATCTTCAACAACAGGGATTGTGCCCACTCTCTCAGGAAACCCTGGGAGCACTCAGGCCCTGCGGACAAGCTGACGGAGTCGGCATTTGGGGACGCTGGAATGCCAATGGACCCGGAACGGCACGCCTCTTCTATGAGCTAAACCTAGGGCCGAACTTCAGTGACCTCAGGAGGGCAGAGCCCGGTGATTTCCTGAAGATCTTTTGGAACGACCAGATAGGGGCCAGCGAACACGGTCACTCCGTGATCTTCCTCGGAACCGAGTCGAGGAATAACATCCCGTGCCTGCGCTTCTGGTCGAGTAACCTCCATGAAGGCTATGGTGAAAAATCCGTGCCTCTGAGCCGCATCCACCGGTTGCTTTTCTCCCGCTTGGAGTACCCGCAAAACATCAACCGATCCTTCGTGAAAAACCGGGACAGCTATCTCTCATCACTCGAGCGCCGTTCTTCATCCGTGATCGAGATGGAATCCCTTTGCGGTCTGACCCGGTAAATCAAGTAGGCTGAGAACACCAGGATGCCCGCCGCCAGATAGGCCCCACCACTCCAGGCAATCGCATTGCTCATCCGCTCCATTGGAGCACCCGATCCGTAGGTGGAGATAAGTCCCACAACCAGAGGTCCGAGTGCCCCACCTCCCCATCCGATAAGATTCATCAAGCCCACCACCGAGGCTCGCTCTTGAGGCATCACAAAGTCAAAAACCGAAGCAAAAATCCCTGCATCATAGATGCCCTTGCAGAGACCGAATCCGAGCATCGCAACGATCAGCGCTTCCATTGTCGAGGCCCGTCCCACAGCCACCACAAAAACCACCCCCGAGAAAAGTCCGATCCCCTGCACCAGCATCCTGGCTCCACTGATCCCAAGAGAAAGTCGGTCGGCAAAGATCCCCGAGAGTGGACCGCTCACCGCACTCGCCAACTGGATCGCTGCAACGGCTGAAAATCCCGAAGCAACCAACCCCAAGTGAAATTTTTCAAACAGGAAGGTTGGCGCCCAGAGCAGGAAGATCGATCCGACGGCATTCGCACAGCCAAATCCACCCATGAGAAACAGCACTCCGGGTTGGCTCATGAGCGGAACCACCGTCGCGATGAATCCCTTCCTCTGCCCGGCAATCAGCGGGTTGGTCGTTAATGATGACTCCTCGCTGGAAGCGCGCAGGGGCTCACGCAGACGGAGCAAAAGAAGCAGCGAAACAACAACCCCTGCCAAACCGAATCCGTAGAAGGCCCATTTCCAGCCAAAGTGCTCCGCAAGGAGTGCTCCGAGCCATCCACCCGCGATCGTTCCAAGATAGACAGCCGACTGATGAAACGAGAGCGCCGTCGAGCGCGTCCGCGCCCCGTGGTAATCACTCAACATCGACGCGGCTGCTGGAAAATAAACCGACTCACCCAGTCCGATCAGTGATCGAACCGAGACAAACTGCCAGAGACGTCCGCAGAAGCCCGTCACACCCGTCATCAAACTCCAAAACAGACATCCTCCCAGGATCAGCCCCTTTCTGGAAAGATGGTCTCCGGCATATCCCGCAAACGGGGCAGAGAGGGCATAGACCCACATGAAGGCGCTGCCGATCAGTCCCAGTTCGGCCTTGCTGAATCCGAAATCCCGTTCCAGTAGAGGGAAGAGACTGCTGATGGCCTGACGGTCGGCATAGTTTAGCAAACAGACCAACCAGAGCATTCCGAGCACGATCCATTTCTCGCGGTCGGGTCGGTATGTTTGGGAAAAGATATCGGAGACCATTTGCGGTTCTGAGATTCCAAATAGTTTTCCAATCCAGCCTGAATCCGGTCAGATGTCAGTACTTTCATGGATTCCACGGAAAATCTTCTGACCCGCGATGTCTCGACGATCTGGCACCCCTTCACCCAGCATGGACTCGGAAGGTCGCTCCTGCCGATCACCGAGGGGAAAGGTACCCGCCTCCGGGACTCCTCCGGAAGAGAGTATCTCGACATGATCTCCTCATGGTGGGTGAATCTTCACGGTCATGGACGTCCCGAATTGGCTGAGGCCGTTGCCGATCAGATCAGACAGCTTGATCATGTCCAGTTTGCGGGGGCAACTCATGAGCCTGCC
Organism: uncultured Spartobacteria bacterium; assembly: GCA_903933015.1. Lineage (GTDB taxonomy): Bacteria > Verrucomicrobiota > Verrucomicrobiia > Chthoniobacterales > UBA6821 > UBA6821. Next base: position 7,776 of record CAIZIQ010000256.1, read on the forward strand.
GTACGACTTGCCGAGCAACTGTTGGAAAAAGCCAACCTTGCAGGCCGAGCCAAGGTCTTTTACTCCGACAACGGCTCGACCGCCGTGGAGGCATCCCTCAAGATCGCATACCAGCATTGGGTCAACAAAGGGACCCCTCGGCGCCTCTTCGCAACACTACGCGGTGCCTATCATGGAGATACGGTAGGAGCGATGAGCGTCGGACAAAGTTCAGGATTCTTCGATGCCTACGGAAGCCTCCTTTTTGAAACAATCAATCTCCCCGTTCCCTTGGTCTGGAACGGCTTTGCCAACGAGCAGGGGACCAACGAGGCCCTCCTGCAAATCGAGTCTCTCCTGGAGAAGTCAGAAAATCTGATTGCGGGGCTCATTGTTGAACCCCTGGTCCAGGGAGCGGGGGGCATGCGCTTTCATTCAGCGGAATTCCTGGACCGACTCTGCTCCCTCTTCCAGCAGCGTTCCATCCCCGTTATCTTCGACGAAGTGATGACCGGATTCGGACGCACTGGAAGCTTCTTTGCATTCCAGCAGACCTCCGCCATCCCCGATCTGATCTGCCTCTCCAAGGGAATCACGGGCGGCATCCTGCCCCTCGCCGCAACCATCGCCTCGAACCGGCTCTTTGATTCCTTTCTCGGATCGGACTTCTCCACCGCACTTGCCCATGGGCACAGCTACACAGCCAATCCCGTCTCCTGCGCGGCGGCTCTTTGCAGCCTCGAACTCCATGACCGGACCAATTCCCTGGAGCAGGTCGCGAGGATCAACCGTCGGATGAAACAACACCTCGAACTGCTCGCCTCACATCCCAAAGTTGAAAATCCCCGCCTTCTCGGTGGGATCGCCGCCTTTGACTTGGTCACTGATGACTCCAGTTACTCCGCCGGTGCCGGTCGGAAACTCGCCGCCAAGGCACAGGAACAGGGTGTCCTGATACGGCCTCTTGGCAATGTCATCTACCTCATGCCCCCATACTGCACGAGCGATGAAGAGGTCGATATGGCCTTCAGGGTCATTGCCAACTGCTTGGGATGACGGAATAAAAACCGACGCCTGAGGAATACCCCCAGGCGCCGGTGATTGGATCCAAAGACTTGCTACTGATTAGTTCGTAGCAGGAGTTTGTTCGGGCGAAGGATTCCCATCGGCTTCTTGACCGTGATGATGGTGCTGCTTACGGGCCTGCTCCAGTTTATCGAGGATCGGTTGCACGTTCGGGTCAACCTGCAAAAGCAGTTGCCTACGGGTTTCCATCAAGGACTTTCTAGCTGACTGCTTGGCCTCGGGCGTCGTGGACTCCTTCAACGCTTGACGCGCGGCAACGAGTTGAGGATTGCCCTTGATCTGCTGCATATCGGCCTTGAGTTCCTTTCGCTCCGCTTCGGTCAAGGATTCCCATCCTTCATGATGGTGCCCGTTGCCCCAGCCACCCTTTTGGCAACTGTTGGTTCCGGTGGAGTTGGTGTTCGACATCTCCTGATCCTCAGCCTTGAGACCCGGAAGGGCCATCAGGGCTAGGGAGAGGAGTGCTAGGATTGTTTTGTGGGGTGTGGTTGATGTTTTCATCATCGGTTACAACACCATCCTCAAGAAAAAGTTTCGGATTTTTTTATCGTTACAGAAATTTTCTCCCCTATCGTTTGGTTCATTATTCTCCTCAAAATGAAATCTCAGCTCAGCCAATTCGCCCGGTCATACATTCTGCTTTTTGTTTCCGTTGCCGGGGTCTTGGCCCCCTCCCTGCTGAACGCCGAGGTGACTGCTTTTGCCAAGGGGTCGAACGCTTACCTCACCATCAATCTGATCTCCTTTGATGCCTCGACCGGCGACCTCCAAGGGCGACTCAACTTGAAAATTCCTGCGTCGGAAGCCACCGAAGAGACGTTTTCTCCCAAGTTGAGCTATACCCTAGTCGATGAGTTGACCATCAGCGAGTCGGTACTCCAGATCAAATCCAACGCCCCCTACTCCTGTTTCAATAATTTCCTCCCCACAAGCTACCAGGTCGACGATGCGGGCAATCAGTTTAACTACCCGTTCGATCACCACCGTACGGCGCTCAAAGTCTTTGTGAAACGTCAACTGCCGGGTGACCCAGCAACGGCTAAATACGAGTCTGTTCCCTTTACCGTGGACACTTCCTTGGCCTGCTTTGAGGGATACAGTATCAAGCTAATTCCAGGGAGGGAGAACTCACCCACCTTTCTTGATCTCACCATCGATCTCCAGAGGACATGGCCCATTAAATTTTTCACCGTTTTTGTTTCCGCACTGATGCTGCTGGTGGCCTTGGGCTTTCTCAAGATGGTACTCAAGTTGGCCTACAGCCATTCCCCTCCCGACATCAATGAGATGGCCTTTGGCGGTGCACTCCTCTTTGCTTTCCCGGCCATTCGCAACATCGAACCTTTCGTTCCACCGATGGGTGTTCTAAGCGATTTTTTTGGCTTTTTCTGGGCGGAGTCGATCGTGGCCATCGCCCTGATCATCCACCTCTACTGCTGGCTCAAGCGCAAGCAGCACGAGTAGTAGGTAGTGCAAGGGCTGTCGGGGAAACTTCCGGACATGGCGGTTGCAGACACCTCTGGGTGCCATTATCGCTTTCGCTTTTCTCTCTGAGCTTTTAGCATCTTTCGACATGCCACGCATCGCTGAAGAAAGCATCCAGAAGGTCGCCGATGCCAACGACATCGTGGAGATCATCGGCGGTTACTTTCCCCTGAAGCGTGCCGGAACGAGCTACCGCGCGATTTGCCCTTTTCACAAGGAGAAGAGCCCCTCCTTCCATGTCAATCCGTCACGTCAGTCCTTCCATTGCTTCGGTTGCGGGGCCGGAGGAGGAGTTTTCCGGTTTGTCATGGATTACGAACATGTCGATTTTCCCTCGGCAGTCCGCAAACTTGCCCAACGTGCCGGAATCGTGCTCGTCGAGGACAACGATCCCAAGGAGCAGAACCGCCGTGACCAACGCAGCCGACTGCTGGAACTCCACCGCGAAACCGCGGCTTGGTTCCATACCAACCTACTGCGTACGCGCGAGGCAGAGCATGCCCGGGGATATCTAAAAAAACGGGGGCTCACCAAAGAGGTCGCCGTGGATTGGCAGATCGGCTACGCCCCGGCAGGATGGGAATCGCTACGCAACTGGGCAACGGCCAGGGGATTCACCCGCGAGGAGCTCCTCCTTGGAGGATTACTCACGGCCCGCGAAGGGGATACCCAGGGCGGATATGACCGCTTCCGTGACCGTCTCATGTTCCCTATCCGGAATGACTATGGGGAAGTCGTCGCCTTCAGCGGTCGCATTCTCAATGACTCCCAGAAGGAGGCCAAATATGTGAACTCCCCGGAGACACCAATTTTCTCCAAAGGACGAGTCCTGTTCGGCCTCGACAAGAGCAAGCGCTCACTCATTGATGCCGGCAGCGCCATCGTCCTCGAGGGACAGATCGACCTGATATCGGCCTTCGAACACGGAGTAAAGAATGTCGTGGCTCCCCAGGGCACGGCCTTCACGGCGGAACAGGCTAGGTTGCTGCGCCGCTTTGTCGAACAGGTGACCCTCTGCTTCGATTCGGACACCGCTGGCCAGAACGCCGTGGAGCGTTCGCTTCCGGCATTGCTGGCCGCGGGCATCTCCGTGAAGGCGGCACGACTCCCAGCGGGCGAGGATCCCGATTCACTTATCCGGGGAAAGGGAGTGGAGGCCTTCCAAAGCCGCCTTGCGGAGGCCCGCGATTTCTTTGACCATACGATTGATCGCGCTATTTCCGAATCGGGCGGGAACTTTGGTCCCCGGGAAAGGGCTGCCGTCGCCCGCCGCCTTGGTGCCTTCCTGACACTGCTTCCGGATGCCGCCTTGCGGGAAACGACCACAGCCCATGTCGCCTCCACGCTCGGGATTTCAGTCGGAGCACTTCAGGAGGCAGCGGAAAAGAATCCGCTCACATTTGCTGATGAGAGCACTCAGGGAAATCAGCCTGCCCCTGGACCCAATCGCGTGGTGAAAGTCTCCGCATCGACGGAACTCATCTGTCGTCTCGCCATCCTCTCCCCCGAAGTCCGGGAATGGCTCACCACCCAGAGTTCCCCTGCCCCCTCCGAGTTGGATCCAGAGTTGGAACTCCTGAATGAACTTCTTCCTCCCCTGAAAGGAGTGAAGGACCTTTCCCCTTCAACCTTGCTGGCACTGATCCCCCAGGAACTTCAGTCCCTCGTAAGTGGCTGGGAATTTGAGAAGATGCCCGTTTCACCTCTTGAAGCTGTTCAGGATGCCCTTCGAAACCTCCATCTGCTCAACCTTAAAAAGCGGCAGAATGCGGCTGCGATTCAACTCCGTTCACCAGGCCTCTCAGGCGAGGTGATGCTCTCCATCCAGAAAGAGATCCTTGACCTTCAGCAAAAGATAAACGATCTTTCCGCGCCCGCGACTTCGGCTCTAACTTCGCTCCGTTGAAAAAATCCTCTAAACCTTCCCCGTCCCGGAAACCCTCCGGAAAACCCGTCAAGAAAGCCCCGGTTGCCAAGAAGGCAGCCGCTAAAAAGCCGGTGGCCAAGGTTGTGAAACCGGTCAAAAAGGCACCTCAAAAGCCGATTCCTTCGAAGAAACCTGCAGCCAAGGCGGCTCCCTCCAAAAAGGCTCCCGTCAAGCAGACCCCCTCCAAGCCGGTTGCAACCCCCAAAGCCGCACCCACGACTTCCTCATCTCCTGCTGCCACTGGTAAAAAGGAAAAGAGCGGACTTTCTCTCTCCATCTCGGGACAGGCTCCTGCCAATGCCGCGGAAGCCCAGAAGCTTCTCCAGGAGAAGATCAGGGAACTTCTCAAACTCGCGAAAGAGCAGGGCTACATCACTTTTGAAGATCTCGACGAGCATCTCCCCGAGGGGATGAACGACCCGGAAACGATCGACTCCATTCTTTCCCAGCTGCGCGCGGTTGAAATCGACATCATCGATGCCTCCGATGTCGACCGGGTCAAGGAACCAAAGCGTCCTGATGACGACGACAAGGACGATAAGGAAAAGGATGAAAAGGAAGAGAAGGCCGACGGTCGCCTCGACATCCTGGACGATCCCGTCCGCATGTACCTCAAGCAGATGGGTCAGGTTCCCCTCCTCACTCGCGAACAGGAGGTCGAGATCTCCAAGCGCATCGAGGAAGCCGAAATCCGGATGCAGGATGTCCTCTACCGCTTCGGTTTCATCGCTCATGCCCATCTTGACATGGCCCAGCGCCTCTTGGATTCGCGCGAGCGCTTCGACCGCGTTATCCAAGACAAGAAGATCGAGAGCCGCGAGCGTTATCTCAAGCTCCTCCCCAGGCTCAGCCAACAACTTCAGCGCCTCGCCGACACGGTCTCCGACCACTATGTGAAGAAGATCGCCCCTGCAAAGAAGGCACCCGCGCCCAAGGATCAGGTTCTCTTCGAGCGTCACATCGAGGAGGTCGTCAAGATCTACCCCAAGTTCTATTTCAAGTCGAAGATCGTCGAGGACTTCGTGACCCACGCCGACGATCATCTCAAGACCCTCATCTCGCTTCGCTCCGAGCACCAGAAGCACGCGTCCAAGAAGAATCCCGACCCTCAACAGAAACGCCATCTCGGATCCCTCTCCGCCCAGATCGACGAATCGCACCGTCGGAACTGGATGACCATCGACCAGTACCACGAGCGTCATCGTAATTTGAAAAAGCACTTCCGCGAGGCACTGCGCGCGAAGACCGAGATGGTCGAGGCCAATCTCCGACTGGTCATTTCAATTGCCAAGAAGTACACGAACCGCGGTCTCTCCTTCCTCGATCTGATCCAGGAGGGAAATATGGGCCTAATGAAGGCCGTCGAGAAATTCGAGTACCGTCGCGGTTACAAATTCTCCACCTACGCCACCTGGTGGATCCGTCAGGCCATCACGCGCTCCATCGCCGATCAGGCCCGTACGATCCGCATTCCGGTGCACATGATCGAGACGATCAACAAGCTCATTCGTGTGCAGAAGCAGCTCGTTCAGGAATACGGCCGCGAACCCTCCCCAGAGGAAATCGCAGACGAGATCCAACTCCCCGTGGGACGCGTCCAGGCGGTGCTCAAGATGGCCCAGCAGCCGATCTCGCTCCAGGCCCCTGTCGGTGACAGCGACGACACAAGCTTTGGGGATTTCATCGAGGACAAGTCTGCCGAGAATCCCGCCGACATGGCCGCGATCGTTCTGCTCAAGGACAAGATCAAGGATGTGCTCGAGTCCCTTACCGAGCGCGAGCGTCAGGTGCTCGAGCAACGATTCGGCCTTGTGGATGGTTACTCCCGCACCCTTGAGGAGGTTGGCAAGCAGTTCAAGGTTACCCGCGAACGTATCCGTCAGATCGAGGCCAAGGCCCTCCGCAAGATGCGCCACCCCACCCGTCTCCGTCAGCTCGAAGGCTTCCTCGAGCCGAAGGATATGTGATCCGGGAAATCAATTTCCCAACACTCTGAAAAAGGGGGCAAAAGGTGACTTTTGCCCCTTTTTTTCTGCAACCACCGGAACTTTCCGGTGTTACTATCACAATCAACATGAGTGAAAACACTGTACGGAAGAACGAGCCCTCCGAAAAGGATCCCCAAGACCCACTCTGGGATCTGATTCGAAAGGATGCCTCTGCCCATGCATCAACGCTTGCACCGTCCCCATGGTTTGCCAGCAGGACAGTGGCCAAAGCTCGGTGTACCTCGCAGTCGCACGGGATCTTTACGACCCCTTCGATCCTTCGCAGAATCCTCCTCCCCATTCCTCTCGTCGGACTGGCTGCCCTCTTGATCATCACCCTGCATATCGGTCCGAAATCCTCCCCGAAACCGTTTGTTTCCTCCGAAGCCGAGTTCGAGCAGCACATGGAAATGCTCGCCTCCTCGGATCCTGGAATCTAAGGAAAACTCTAACGGCCAAATTGGTCTCTCTCCGAAAGAGGAGACTTCTCCCAGCGACGCGGAGACTTTAGCGTGGTCGGAACGGGGTATCCGCATACCACCATCCTCTTCATGTCAGCGTTCATCATCCGCCGTCTCGCCCTGAGCGTGGTGCTGCTTTTCATCATCAGCATCATCTCGTTCTTTATCGTGACGCTGACGCCCGGGAGTCCCTATCCCTGGGGTGAACTCAATCCCAAGATCTCCCCAGAGGTGAAGGCCACTTTCCGGAAGAAATTCCATCTCGATCGGCCCCTTCCCGAGCAATACGCCTTCATCATGCGTGATCTCTTCACCGGGAACCTACGCAGCATCAAGGATGACCGTCCCGTTCTCTCGCGCATCATGGAACGCCTCCCTGCCACACTGGCCCTGAACCTCACGGCTATCCTGATTTCCCTTTCCTTCGGCACCCTGCTTGGTGTCTATGCGGCAAAACATGCGGGAAGCTGGCACGACACACTTGGTTCCTTGATCGCCTTCCTATTCATCGCACTTCCCGGATTCTGGATCTCTTATCTGGTGGCCATCGTGCTGGTAAAGCAATTCGGCGTTCCGATCCTCGGCACACAGAGCTACGGCATCCTCTTCCCCAACGATGCTGCCGCTTGCCTTGATCGGCTCTGGCACCTACTCCTGCCAGCAACAATCCTCGCCCTGGGAGGGATCGCCACACAATCCCGGTTTCTGCGGGCCACAATGATGGAAACTCTGAGGGAGGATTATATCCGCACGGCACGATCCAAGGGGTTGGCCGAGGAAGTCATCCTCTTCAAGCATGCCTTGCGAAATTCCATCCGTCCCCTGATCACTGGTATCGGCATGATCCTCCCCGCCCTGATCGGGGGATCAGTTATCATCGAGACGATCTTTGCCTATCCGGGCATGGGTCGTCTCGGTTACGAGGCGGTTCTCGAGCGCGACTACCCCACCCTGGTGGCGCTGAACTTTGTCGTGGCGGCACTTGTTCTCATCGGCAATCTGATCTCCGATCTTCTCTACGCGGTTGTCGATCCGCGGGTACGCCTCGAATGATGAAACCCTCCGACGCGCTACTCACGGACAGGATGATCACCCCCACTTCAGAAGCCCTGGACCCATTGCTGAGGGAGACTGCACCGACCTCGCGAGTGAAGGCTCGTTTTTTTTCCAATCCGATCGCCCGTCTCTCGGTGGTAGTGATCCTGATCTTTGCCTTACTGGCCGGATTCACGGCCCTGCTCTCTGCATTCGGACATCAGTGGCCCTGTGATCCCAACCTCACCAATCTCGAGCAAAAACTTCTCCCTCCCTCCACCCAACACTGGCTTGGAACCGATAATCTCGGACGCGATGTCCTCTCGAGAATGCTCCACGGAGCCTCTATCTCTCTAACCGTGGGGCTTGTCGCCGTGGGGGTCTCCCTCGGGATCGGACTGGTGATCGGCGCGGTCTCGGGTTACTTCGGAGGAATAGCCGATCAGATCCTGATGCGCTCGGTGGATGCCCTGCTATGCTTCCCCACTTTCTTTCTAATTCTGACCGCCGTGGCGCTTCTTGGTCCGAGCCTGCTCAACATCGTCGTGGTGATTGGTCTGGTCAGTTGGACTGGTACGGCCCGTCTTGTCCGCGGGGAATTTCTGACACTCCGCGAAGCCGAGTATGTGAAGGGAGCCAAGATACTCGGACAGAATGCCTGGTGCATCATTAACCGGCACATCCTACCGAATGCCGCTGCACCAATTTTCGTCACTGCGGTCCTTGGAATTCCGGATGCAATCCTCACCGAAGCAGGCCTGAGTTTTCTGGGTTTCGGAGTACAACCGCCCCAGGCCACCTGGGGTAACATCATCGCCGATAGCAAAACCTACATCTTGGATGCCTGGTGGCTGATTCTTTTCCCCGGACTCGCCATCGTGATTGCTTCGCTGTCATTCTACCTCGCAGGTGATGCCCTCCGCGAATCCATTGAGTCACGAAGCTAAGTCTCATATTCCTCATACTTCGATCCGGCTACCATGCTCAAAATCGACAATCTCCAAATCGGTTTCTCCTCTGCATCCGGCGCAATCACTCCGGCTCTACGGGGCGTTTCGCTAAAACTGGCGAAGGGTGAGACACTCGCTCTCGTCGGCGAGAGTGGCAGTGGCAAAAGCGTCACTGCGCTGGCCATCTCGCGGCTCCTTCCCACCCCTCCAGCCGTTTATCAGGGAGGGAGCATCGAGTTTGAGGGAAAAAACCTCCTCAAAGCCAGCGATGCGGAGCTTCGGAAAATCCGCGGGGGAAAAATCGCCTACATCTTCCAGGAACCTTCCACGTCGCTGAATCCCGTCTACACGATCCGCAGTCAGCTCGCGGAAATGATCAGTCTTCACCGTCCCGATGTGACTGATGTCGATGCCGAGATCATCCGCTGGCTCGATGCCGTGGGGATCAACGAGCCGGCGCGCCGTCTCCATGATTACCCCCACCAGCTCAGCGGCGGCATGCAGCAGCGAGCCATGATCGCCATGGCTCTTTCCGCACGTCCCGACCTCTTGATCGCCGACGAGCCGACGACCGCCCTGGATGTGACGATCCAGGCCCAGATCCTGACCAAGCTGAAGGAACTCCAGAGGGAACTCGGGATGGCCGTCCTTCTGATCACCCATAATTTCGCCATCATCCGGGGCATCGCCAGCCATGTGGCGGTCATGTATCGAGGGGAGATTGTCGAGTATGGCCACACGGATCAGGTCTTGAGCGATCCCCATCACCCCTACACCAGGGCCCTCATCGGCTGCATACCCCGATTAGGCGACCGCAGGCGCAGGCTTCCCACCATCGATGACTTGAAGGAGATTCCCGCATGATTCCCCGTTACAATGACTTGGCTGCCAATGAGCGGACTTATCTTGCCTGGATGCGTACCGCACTTGCCATGATCGCCTTCGGATTTCTTCTGGAACGCTTCGACCTTATCCTCAAGACCTTTGCCATAAGCCTTGGTAAGGCGGATCTGCTCCACCATCTCTCTCCCGTGGGGAAAGTGGCGGGAATCGTTTTGGTGATCCTTGGACTCTTGACCTTGCTTCTCTCCACGTCACGCTTCATCACGACCGCCAGGCATATCCAAAGCGAGACGACCGAAACCTATGGGATCCGCAGCGTCCTCATCCTCGGGATCATCTTCATCCTGCTGGCCGTTTTCGTCCTTCTCTACATCTCAAAACTGATCATGGTTTCCTGACACTTTCCTTGCCTCTTCGGGCTCGACTTAATCCCCTCTCTTCCCTACCCATTTTCAAGTGACTGAACGTGTTGTTGTCCGCTCGAAGTTCTTCTTCGAAGGTGAAAAAAAATTCTTTGTCAAAGGGGTGACTTACGGCCCTTTCGCGCCTGATGCGGACGGGTATCAGTTTGGCCCCAAAGAGCAGGTTGCCAAGGATCTGGCCGTCATCCGTGAAACCGGGGCGAATCTGATCCGAATCTATACCACGCCTCCCCGTTGGTTCCTCGATCTCTGCCTCGAAAACGGTCTGCGCGTGCTCTTCAGCATCGCCTGGATGGAGCATGTCGAGTTCCTCAATGACCCGAAAGTCCGCGCCTCCGTTGAGAAGGCCGTGGTCGACGCCGTGCGTGAGCACAAGGGGCACCACGCCATCTTCGGCTACCTCCTCGGCAACGAGATCCCCTCCTCCATGGTCCGTTGGCTGGGAGCCAAGCGGGTGACCGAGTTTGTCGAGCATCTGGTCAATATCGCCCGCCGCGAGGATCCCCGCGCCCTCTATTCGTACGCCAGCTACCCTCCGACTGAATATCTGCTACCGCAGAACGTCGACTTCCTCACATTCAACGTCTACCTGCACCGTCGGGAGGACTTCGAGCGCTACCTGGCCCGTCTGCAGAACCTCGCCGAGGACAAGCCACTCGTCATGGGAGAGTTCGGCATGGACACCATCCGGCATACCGAGGAGGAACAGGCTGAGATGATCGGTTGGCACCTTGATGCCGTCGTCCGCGGCGGCCTCGCGGGTACCATCCTCTATGCCTGGACAGACGAGTGGCACCGTGGCGGCATGGATATCCTGGACTGGGCCTTCGGCCTGGTGAAACGCGACCGTACCCCCAAGAGGGTCCTCGAAACAGTACGGGGATTTTTCGGAAAAACCGGGTCGATCACCGACGGCGCTCCTCTTCCGCGTGTTCCCAAGGTTTCGGTCATCGTCTGCAGCTACAACGGTGGCCAGACACTCGAGGCATGCCTGCGATCACTCCAGAAGATCAACTATCCCGACTACGAGGTGGTTCTGGTTGATGATGGCTCCAAGGACAACACCAAGGAGATCGTCTCCCATCACCCCTGGGTGAAGACCATCCACCAGCCTAATCTCGGCCTCAGCGTCGCGCGCAATGTCGGCGCGGCCCATGCCACCGGTGAGATCCTCGCCTACACCGACAGCGACTGCATGGCGGATCCAGACTGGCTCTATTACCTGGTCGGCACACTGCTCTCCGGTGACTATGCCGGTGTCGGCGGCCCTAACATCTCCCCTCCCGCCCAGAACTGGCACCAGGCCTGTGTGGCTGCCGCTCCCGGAGGCCCCAGTCATGTTCTCCTGACCGATGTGGTTGCAGAGCATATTCCGGGCTGCAACATGGCCTTCCACCGCTGGGCTTTTGACAAGGTCGGAGGATTCGATCCCGAGTACCGCAAGGCGGGCGACGATGTTGATTTCTGCTGGCGCCTCCAGCAGGAGGGGGGAGTGATCGCTTTCAGCCCCTCGGCCATTGTCTGGCACTACCGCCGCTTCACACTCAAGGCCTTTCGCAAGCAGCAGGAGGGCTACGGTGAGGCTGAATCCCTCCTTCGCTTCAAGCATCTCGTCTTCTTCGGTCCCACCGGCACTGCCAAATGGAAGGGTCAGGTCTACGGGGCTCCCCGCTTCACCTGGCTCATCAATCAACCTGTCATCTACCACGGCGTCTTTGGCGAGGGACTCTTCCAGTGCATCTACCCGACGCCTCAGTCGGAGCTTGCAGCCTACCTGAGCAGCATCGAGTGGGTGACCCTCACCGCATTCCTCTTCCTGCTTTCGATCCCCTTCCCCGCGCTTCGCATCGTCGCCTTCCTCATGTTCGGAGGCACATTCCTGGTCGCCCTCTCGTACATGATCCATGCGAAGCTCGAACCCCGCTTCGATACGATCAGAGCCCGTCTCTTGGTTGCCTTTCTGGCACTCTCCCAACCACTCGTCCGCGGTTGGTCCCGCTATTTCACCTGGCTGAAGTTCAAGCGCACCCCTGAGTCGGTCATCGCCTCCAAGGAAAAGGATTTTACCCCGAGCAAAATTCCCGGCCTCTCCAAGCTCGTCTTCTGGAATGAAGAGGGCAAAGGCCGAGAAGCCCTGCTCACCTCCGTCATCGAACTTCTAGAATCAGAGGGATGGAGCTACTCCACGGATACCGGCTGGAAGGCCTGGGATGTACAGATTTACGGAAGCTTCTGGTGGGGGGTCACCATGAGAAGCGTTACCGAATACCATGGCGGTCCGAAGTGCCTCACCCGCGTGGGTCTCGCGACACGGATGGTTGCAACCACCTTCCTGCTGAACTTCCTGCTGGTTTCCTTCCTGATCTATTGGTGGGCCACAGGTCATGAGATGCTCTGGGCAGGTTTGTTCTATGCCGTGGTGATGGGAATCATCTGGTGGCGTGGCTACGGTTTGAAACGTCGCGTGTCACAGCTCGTGGAGGCGGCCGCTCAGCGTTGCGGCCTCAAGCGCGTTGATCCGAAGAAAGGAAACACCCACTCCAAGGAAACCAAGGAAGAGAAGGACAACAAGGAACTACCTGCGGAAACCCAGGTCTCTCCCCAGTTTCCTTCGGAGGTCTCCCCCCAGTCAGGCAGTTAAAAAGGTTGAAAAGTTAAAAGAGTTAGAACGGGCGGGATTCCCTACGTTATTCTCTTGAGCGTCCCAATCTAATCTTTTTAACCATTTTAACTTTTTAACTCTTCCCAACATGCCCAGCGTCTTCATCAAGACCTACGGTTGCCAGATGAACGAGCGTGACTCCGAACAAGTCGCGCGCGATCTTCAGGAGCGTGGACACACCCTGGTCTCGCAGGAGCGCGATGCCGACGTGATCCTGTTGAATACCTGCAGTGTGCGGGAGATGGCCGAGCAGAAGGCGATAGGAAAGATGGGTATGCTCCGCAAACTCCGCCGTGAGAAGCCGAAGCTCGTACTCGGTTACATGGGCTGCATGGCGCAGCGCCTAGGCGGGGAGCTCCAGAAGAATTCCCCGCATGTCGACCTCGTCGTCGGCACCCAGAAATTCCACCGTGTCGCCGACTATGTCGAGGAGGCCCTGAAGAAACGTGAGGAAGCCTTCGCCCGGGAGGACGTGGCCGAACTCGGCTCCTCCATCAATCCCATCACGCCCATTGTCGATGTGGCCGCCGAAGTCGGTTCACAGAATACGATCCGGGACCACCTGCCCGAGCTGAAAAAGGAGGCGACATCGTTCATTTCGATCATGCAGGGGTGCAATATGCACTGCACCTTCTGCATCGTGCCGACAACCCGCGGTGAGGAGCGTGGACGCCCCATCGGTGAGATCGTTGCCGAGGCCCGTACCCTGGTGGAGCGCGGTGTCCGAGAGGTTACCCTCCTCGGTCAGATCGTGAACCTCTATGGGCGCCATGAGTTTTCCAAGGTAGGCGACAAGAGCCCCTTCGTGCAACTCATCGAGGCACTCCACGAGGTCGAGGGACTCGATCGCATCCGTTTCACCTCACCCCACCCCATGGGCTTCCGCAAGGATCTCGTGGAGTCCTTCGGTCGACTTCCGAAGCTCATGGAGCATGTCCATCTGCCTCTCCAGTCTGGTTCCGACCGCATTCTCAAGGCCATGCACCGCCCCTACACAGCGGCCTCCTATCGCAAGCTCGTAGCCGACCTGCGAAAGACACGCCCCGGCATCGCCATCACGACCGACATCATCGTTGGCTTCCCCGGGGAGACGGAGGAGGATTATCGCGCCTCCAGGAATCTCGCTGAGGAGCTTGCCTTCGACGGTGCCTTCATCTTCCGCTACTCGAAGCGGGGCGACACGCCCGCGGCCCTCATGGAGGAGCAACTGACCGAGGAGCAGAAGGAGGAACGCAATCAGGACCTCCTTTCCGTGGTGAACGCCTCCGCCTCGCGCATTCTCGAATCATGTGTTGGCACACGTCAGGAGATCCTCTGCGAGGGACCTAGCCGGAATGATCCGAATCGTCTCGCCGGACGCACCCGCACGAACAAGATCGTCATCTTCGATGGCGGGCGCCGCTTTCACGGAGAGATCTTCGACGTTGAGATCACCTCCGCCAGCACCTCGACCCTCTACGGCGATCCAGCGATCAACGATGGGTCACAAGATTCCGAATGAGCTTCCGGAAGCCGTCGGCAGGAAAAGGGAGCAAAAAGGGAGCCTCCGCCGGAGATCAAACCTCCTCGGATATTCCCCGGAAGACCGTCTATCGGCTCTCCCTCTATTTCCGCTGCCTTGGCCTCATGGTGGCGAACAGGGAGAGCATTGTTTCCTCGGCCGCCCTGGCGAGCGTGGCCGGCGTCCACCCGGCACAACTCCGTAAGGATCTGACCTACTGCGGCCCCTTAGGAAAACGCGGCACAGGTTACGAAGTCATCCATCTCCGCAATCGACTGGAGGAAATCCTTGGGAGGGCAAGCCTCCAACCGGTGATCCTCGTGGGTGCTGGCAATCTCGGCCAGGCACTCCTCAGCTACAAGGGATTCGCCCGGGAGGGATTCGAGATCACCGGAGCCTTTGATATCAGGTCCCAAAAGGCAACGTCGGGAAAAATTCCCGTCCGCTCGATGAGCCGTCTGCGCGAATTCCTCGGAAAGAACGGTATCCGCATGGCGATCCTCTCGGTTCCGGGACACTCCGCCCAGCAGGTCGCCGACGAACTGGTTGGTGCCGGCATCCATGCCATCCTGAATTTTTCCTCCACTGTTCTTCATCTCCCGGAGACCGTGGCCGTGAACAACGTGAATCTCGCAATCGAACTGGAGAACCTCAGCTATTTCGCCCGATGAGCAAGACAATTGCCGTCCCGGAGGGAACGCTTGTGTGCGCCGAGTTCAATCTTCGGATGACTCTCGAAAGCGGACAGACCTTCCATTGGACCGAATCGGAAGGTGGCTATACCGGATGCATTGGGAAGACTGCGGTTTTTGTCCGCCAAGAAGGCGATCTCCTTCATTACCGGGGAATCACCCCGGAGGAGCTGAGTCATTACTTTGCCCTCGATCACGATCTCGAGGCCATCCGTGCATCCTGTGCCGGGCACGCTGTTTCCCATGAATCCGCCTTGGCCTGCCGGGGACTCCGTATCATGCGCCAACCGCATTGGGAATGCATCGCCACTTTCATCCTCTCGCCGATGAAGCAGGTTGCTCACATCCGCCAGATGAGCCTTGCCCTGAGGGAAGCTTACGGCAGAAAACTCCGGGGAACATCCGTGCCGGCCTTTCCTGACCCCAAGGCCTTGGCCGAAACCTCCGAGAGAGATCTGCGCCTTTGCGGACTTGGTTTCCGGGCCAAGAGCCTGCTCTCCACAGCGCGCCTGGTAGCCTCGGGAGAGTTTGATCCGGAGTCCCTGATCACCCTCTCCACCGAGATGGCCAGGAAAGAACTCTGCACTTTGCCGGGGATCGGCCGCAAGGTGGCCAACTGCATCCTGCTCTTTTCCTATGAGAGACTCGAGGCGGTCCCTGTTGATGTCTGGATCGCACGTATTCTCGGATCCTTCCGCTCTAGGAAAGCCACTCCGGAACAACTTGAGCGCTATGGAGGCAAACTCCTCGGGCCTTATGCAGGCTACATCCAGCAGTATCTCTTCCACAGGGCACGGACAGGAAAACTCGATCTCCCTCAAAAGCACGGACGCGCCGGAGCACATCGCCACAGTCGCTCCACCCCCCGCAGTCGCGGCAAGATCCTCGAGTCATGACGACACTCCGGACCGCCAAAAGGAAACACCCGAAGAGCGCCTGGCATCGCCTCCGCGAGCGTTATCCCTTCTTTCTGTTTCTCTCCTGCCTGATCCACGCCACGCTGATAGAT
>CAIZIQ010000257.1 GCA_903933015.1 uncultured Spartobacteria bacterium
CAGCTGCCCTGCGGAAGCGCGCACCATGTTGGGAAAGGAAGCGATGGCACAGGGCCTTCATCCTCGGATCACGGATGCTTTCCACCGCATCGGTCACGATTGCATAGGCGCGATCCAGAAGGGCAATCCTCTCGGCAGAGCCCTCCAGCAAGAGATCCACGGAGTCATCGGGGAGGGGATTCATTTCCCAGCCCTTGGCATCAAGCCCATAGGAGGAGCTATGGCTGAATTGTCCTGCGATCATGACGAACTCACCGGGCTTGGCTCCCGAGCATGCCTCAAAGGCAACGCTGTCAGCCCAAGCTCGGAGAGTGAGGCTCTCGGTGGCATCCCTGAAGATTGCCTCAAAGAATGGCTTTCCGTTGGAGGCCTCCTTGCGCGTGATCTTTTCGATCTGGGCATGGACCACCGCCTCCTGTGGAGAGTATTCACGGGCGGCTTTCTTTAGTTCTGAAATGGTCATCAAGGGCATTCGGAGAGACTGAAGGCTGAGGGCTGAAGGCTGAAGGAAAAACTAACCGTGATTACTACAGTCACTCTCAGAGATCTTCGGGATTTTCTGGATGCACATGACCTTCAGTCTAACCCCCTTCAGTCTTCAGTCTTTGATCCGTAGGATCATACAATCAGCATGCAGTCACCATAGCTGAAGAATCTGTATTTTTCACGGACCGCCTCGTCGTAGGCCTCCATGATCAGTTCCCGTCCTGCGAACGCACTCACCAGCATCAGTAATGTTGATCCTGGCAAATGGAAATTGGTTAGGAGCGTATCAACCCTCTGGAACTGGTAGGGTGGACGGATGAAGATGTCTGTCGACCCACTCGTTGCAACGAGTTCACCCGGTGGCTGAGATTCCAGAACGCGGGTCGAGGTCGTCCCGATGGCAACGATGCGTCCCCCATGATTCATGGTGGAGTTGATTCGAGCCGCGGCGTCGACCGTTAGCGTGTAGTGTTCCAGGTGCATCCGGTGCTCCGAGAGATTCTCTGATTTGACCGGTTGGAAGGTGCCGGCCCCCACATGCAGCGTCAGGAAGGAGTGAGGGATCTTAGCGAGGATTTCCGGAGTGAAGTGCAGTCCTGCGGTGGGAGCTGCGACAGATCCTGGATCCTGTGCGAAGACTGTCTGATAACGCTCCTTGTCCTGAGCATCAGCCGGACGATGAAAGTAGGGAGGGATCGGCATTTCGCCATGTCTATCTAGATCGGGTGGAGCGGCGAACTCCAGCAACCGAGTCCCATCCTCATGGATCCCGAGGACTGTTGCCTCTGTTCCGGCCACATCGACACGGGTGCCCTGGCGCATCTTCTTCCCGGGGCGAACCATGGCTGTCCAGCGGAGTGGGGTATGTTTCTCCAGAAGCAGGATCTCGATCTTACCCGTAGGATCGTGCAGGCGGGCAGGAATGACCCTGCTGTCATTCAGAATGACGAGATCCGGTGGTGTGACGAAAGAGGGGAATTCCGTAAAATGGTGATGAGAGATCGTTCCGGCACTCCGCTTGACTACCATCATCCGGGACTGCTCGCGCCTCTCAGTTGGGCGATCGGCGATCAGTTCCGAGGGAAGATGATATTGATAGTCGGAGAGGTGTGAGGACATCGAAGGAAAAGGCTGAAGGATGAACGCTGAAGTATGAACAAAAACCGTAGTAAAAGACACGAATTCAAGGATTCGGAATCTTCTTTCAGTCATCTGATTTGTTTTGACAGAAAAGACCATTGGCACAGATAAAGTACTACCGACCATGACTCTCCCAACTTCCCCTCTCAAAGCCTGCTTCAAGGTCACTCTAGGTGCCCTGCTTCTTTGCATGATTCCGCAGCTTCACGCGGGTGCCTCCAACAAGAACGGCAACCCCTACGGTAATGGGACATTCTTCGAAACGACCGGTACCTTCAGCGCGGTGGTTCGAGGTGAGAATCTCAGCGGAACGATTCTCTTCAGCACAGGAGCGAGTACCAATGGCGTCAGTACCAATTCCTCGGGTTCCTCAGTCATTGTATTTCAGGGCAATACCTACATGGGAAATTCCGCTGGAATGTGGAATCCTTCCTCTGGGACAATTACCGGTCAGATCTGGGGCGGGCAAAATCTATCTGGTACTAATGTTTCTACGATCTACCCAGAAATTTTTAATACCAATAATTATCCAGTTTATGTCAACGTGGTGACCAATGTTCAAGGTACTTTTACTTCTAACAGCATTGTTGGAAATATCACGAATAGTCTGAGTGTTCCA
>CAIZIQ010000258.1 GCA_903933015.1 uncultured Spartobacteria bacterium
CTGCAGCGATCTCGGCGATGATGTCGTCACAGTTGGCGGCGGGGGACTCCACGCAACCGGTGCTGATGATGTCGCCGATGGTGCGGACACGGACAATCAGTTCTTTCACTTCCTCATTTGCCTTGGCTGGCATTAGTTCCGTATCGGGAACCCATTGGCCCCCTCGGCGGACGCAGCGGCGCTTATGGCTGAAGTAGATGGGGGGGACCTCGAGTTTCTCCCGCTTGATGTATTCCCAGACATCCATCTCAGTCCAATTGGAGAGAGGAAACACGCGCATGTTCTCGCCTGGATTCAAGCGGCCATTGTAGAGATTCCAGATTTCTGGGCGCTGATTCTTGGGATCCCATTGTCCGAAGCTGTCGCGGAAGCTGAAGAAGCGTTCCTTGGCGCGTGCTTTTTCCTCATCGCGGCGGGCTCCTCCGATGCAGGCATCGAAACGAAACTCCTCGATAGCTGCAAGCAAGACGGGGATCTGGAGTTGGTTGCGGCTGATCTGTCCCGGGGCCTGGACGGCGAGTCCTTTCTCAAGCGCCTCATCCACGGTGCGGACGATGAGTTTGGCACCGAGTTCCTTGGCGCGTCGGTCACGGAATTCAAGGAGTTCCGGGAACTCGTGGCCTGTTGCCACGTTCAGGAACGGAAGTGGGATGTCCGAAGGGCGGAAGGCCTTCTCCGCAAGTCGAAGCAGGCAGATTGAGTCCTTGCCTCCTGAGAAGAGTATCGCCGGGCGTTCAAACTCCGAGGCGACCTCACGCATGATATGGATTGCCTCGGTTTCGAGATAGTCCAAGTGATCAAGATGATAGCTTTTCATGGGTGATGTGATTTACGAGGCCGATTGCGCGGCCGATTTTCCCCACCCCGCGTGGAGACCGCACTCGCGCTTCTCGTCGGCTTTGGCGGGATCAAAGTAGTCCCATTCGTTTGGGAGCTTGTGCGCAGCTAGATATGCTTCCATCTCGTCATCGGAGAAATAAAAGACGGGACTGATCTTGAGGGAGCCGAAGTTGGAATCTGCGGAAACGATATCGAGTTCGGCACGGTTGGGATTCTGAACCTTGCGGAGGGCGGTGATCCAGATGGAGGGGGCGAGTTCCCGCATTCCCCGCTGGAAGGGTTCCAGTTTCATGACGGCACTGAATTTCTTGAGCCCCTCTTCATCCTCAGGAGTCGGGATCGGCCCATCAATCGCATCACGATGGGCCGGGGTGATCTTGGGGAGGTAGGCCTTGAGATTCAGACCCAGGAGGGCTTTGACCTCCTCAGCATGCTTGTAGGTGGCAGGGCGGTTATAGCCGTGGTCAACCCAGAGGACCGGGAGATCGGCTTGGGCTTGCGTGGCCAGATGGAGGACGACCGCCTCGTAGGGGCGAAAGTTCGTGGAGACGATGGCATTGCCCCCTGATTCCTTTGCTAGGGCAATGGCCCACTGGGTGATCTCCAGGGGGCTTTTCTGCCGTAGTTCGGAATTCCAGGACGCGATCTGTTCTGCGGATACCTTCACGGACATTAAGCGGCCAAGCTACCCTTTGGCGTGCCGATGCTGTGGAAGGTGGCGTCCGAGGGAAGGATCTCGCGGTCACAGAAGTCGCCGAAGCCTTCGCCTTCATTTCGCTCCTTAGCGTAGCGCTTGATGATCGGGGTGAGGGTGGAGACTGCGTCGTCAATCGTGATACTCGGTGAGAAGAGGCGATTGAGTCTGGTTCCGTTGTATTTCGCTCCCAAGTAGAGGGCGTATTTTCCGGGAGCCTTGCCGACGAAACCGATCTCCGCCAGGTAGGGGCGGCAGCAGCCATTGGGGCA
>CAIZIQ010000259.1 GCA_903933015.1 uncultured Spartobacteria bacterium
GAGAGAAACTCATAGGCCTCCCGAAGGTTTCTTACCCCATAGACGTCAATCCCCCGGACGACAGAGGCCTCCCTGACATTCGCCGCAGGGAGAATCACGGCCTTTTTTCCACGTGCACGGGCCTCCAGGGTGAGGGGAAGCGCCCCCTTGACCGGACGGACCTCACCGGTGAGCGCAAGTTCACCGGCAACGGCGCAACGCGATAGTCTGGCCAGGTCTTCCTCCTTGTCCGTTGCGATCATTCCAAGGGCTATGGGAAGATCAAAACTAGGCCCCTGTTTTTTAATGTCCGCAGGGGCGAGATTTACCGTGGTGCGTTTTCTGGGCCACCGATAACCACTGTTTGAAAGGGCGGCGATGACTCGATCCTTGCTCTCCTTGACTGCCGTGTCTGGAAGTCCCACGACGATAATGGAAGGTTCTCCGGGACCCGTATTAACCTCGATTTCAATTTCGGTGGCATCAACTCCGACAACGGCTGCTGAAAAAACTCGAGTGATCATGGGTGGGTGGTTCAAGACCCATTCCACGGGTGTGACGCTTTGTAAACAGGGGATGTGAATTCAGAAAAGATTTCGAACGCACGAGACCGATGCGTTGTCAAATGAGCAAAAGGAAATAACAAACCAAACACCCCAACCGCCATGAGCTACGAAGATTCAGATCCCGGATTCCAACTCTACCTGCGCCAGATCGCGCAGTATCCCCTGCTGAGCACCGCTCGGGAGATCGAGTTGGCTGCAAAGATCAAAAAGGGCAACAAGGCGGCCAAGGCCGAGATGATCCGTGCCAATCTGCGCCTAGTGGTGAAGATTGCCCGGGACTACGCAAATCTCGGTCTGCCGCTCCTGGACCTGATCTCTGAAGGTAACATTGGCCTCGTCAAGGCCGTGGAGCGATTTGACCCTGCCAAAGGAGGTAAGCTTTCCACCTATGGTTCCTGGTGGATCAAGCAGTCGATCAAGCGCGCCCTGGCCAACCAAGGCAAGACGATCCGTCTCCCGGTCCATCTGGTGGACAAGATCGCCAAGATTCGCCGCGTCGGAGCTGGCCTCAGCGATGAACTTGGGAGGGAAGCCACTGATGAGGAGATCGCTGAGGAAGTGGGTATGAATGCAGGCAAGGTGACCCAGTTGAAACAGGCTGCCATCCGCCCTGCGTCACTCGACGCCCCCGTTGGGGAGGATGATTCCACGGAGTTTGGAGAAATGGTTGGCGATGTGGCTGCTGTTGATCCCTTTGAGAGCCTCAGCGATAAAAACATGCAGATTGAGGTCGGAGAGCTTCTCGGACAGTTGGATGATCGCGAGATGAAGATCATCAATGCCCGTTTCGGCCTCGACGGATCCGATCCGATCACCCTGGAGGAGGTTGGCGACAAGTTCGGGGTTACCCGTGAACGCATTCGTCAGCTTCAGAACATCGCCCTTGGAAAACTTCGCAAGGCCCTTAACAAGCGTGAGAGGATGAATCCCGAGATGATCCTCGCCCATGCCGCTTAAGAGAAAGACTGGGGGCCCTCTTCAAAACTGACGGGTTAACCTCCTGTCAGGCGGTGAAGAAGCCCTCCGTGGCGGTGGCGTGTTGATTCGTTCCGCACAGCCATACCGAGGGCTTTCTTCTGTCCGATGAGGACGACCATTTGCTTTCCACGGGTCACGCCCGTGTAGAGAAGATTCCGTTGAAGCAGCAGGTACTGCTGCATCGCGAGGGGTATCACCACGACTGGGAATTCCGATCCCTGGCTTTTGTGAATGGTGATGGCGTAGGCGAGTTCCAGTTCATCGAGTTCGCCGAACTCGTAGATGACTTCACGCTTCCCAAAACGAACGAGAACCTGTCTTTCTTCCTTATCCATGGAACGGATGCGTCCAATATCCCCGTTGAATACCTCTTTGTCGTAGTTGTTGGAGGTCTGGATGACCTTGTCCCCAACCCTGAAGAGATTCCCGTAGCCCTGGTATTCCTCCCGGTATTCACTACGGGGATTCAGGGAGGACTGGAGACGTGAGTTCAGTTCCTTGATGCCAAGACTACCTCGGTGCATCGGACTGAGGATCTGGATTCCCTCGATGGGATCCACACCGAGATGTTTTGGGAGACGATCACGCACCATGGTGACCAGGGTGCTCGCGCATTCCTCGGGATCTTCACGATCAATGAATACGAAATCGGAATCTTTCGGAGCATCCATGACATCTGGAATCTCACCCCGGTTGATGGCATGCGCCCCGCTGATGATCCGGCTATCTCCGGCCTGACGGAAAATTTCCTTCAGATGAACCACGGGAATCATCCCGCTACGGATGATATCCCCCAGCACCAACCCAGGGCCGACACTGGGCAGTTGATCGGCATCACCGACAAGGATCAGGCGTGCCTTCCGGGGAAGAGCATCCAGAAGTCGGCTCATCAGCGGAACATCGACCATCGAGACCTCATCGATCACAACGACATCACCCTCCAGTGGATGGGAGGCATTTCGCTGAAAGCCTCCCCGGCCGGGTTGAAATTCCAACAGGCGGTGCAGGGTGAGGGCCTCGAGTCCGGTAGCCTCTGACAGACGCTGTGCTGCACGTCCGGTAGGGGCCGCAAGAATGCATTTTAATTTCTTCGCCGTAAGGATCTTCAGCAGTGACTGCACCAAGGTTGTTTTTCCAACACCGGGTCCGCCAGTGATCACAACGGCACGACTCCTGAGAGCTGTCCTGAGGGCTTCATGCTGGCTCGGGGAGAGTTTTCGGCCTGTTTTACCCTCAACCCAAGGAATTGCCTTTTCAACATCAATGGTCGGTTCGGGATCGCCGGCTTCCGTTAGGCGGTGGAGTTGGCGGGCAATCCGCTCCTCCGCATCCCGGAGCAAGGGCATGAAGATCATCTCCTCCCCGGCAATCTTCTCCGAGAGGATCTTACCATCCTTGAGATGGCGCTCGAAAGCCTCGGCCACGATAGCTTCATCGACTTCTAGAAGACGGGTTGCTCCCTCGAGAAGGTCGTACCTTGGCAGTGCACAATGCCCCTCGGTCGTTGCCTGATCGAGCAGATGCTCCAATGCGGCCCTGGCCCGCAGCAGGGAGTCAGCTTCGAGGCCAAGTTTCTCCGCAACGCTGTCGGCCGAGTGGAACCCGATGCCATGGATGTCGCGGGCGAGACGGTATGGGTCGGAGCGGATCAGTTCAATGGCCTCGGCTCCGTAACTTTTGTAAATCCGCACAGCACGGTTGGTCCCCAGTCCATGGGCATGAAGGAAAAGCATGATGTCGCGCACGACTTTTTGCTCGGCCCAAGCTTCCTTGATCCGTTGTCGGCGCTCACGGCCAATTCCGTCAACTTCCTGAAGGCGCTTCGATTGATTCTCGATAACGTCGAAGACCTTGTCGCCGAATTTCTTCACGAGTTTCGTGGCGTAGACGGGTCCGATGCCCTTGATCATGCCGCTACCGAGGTACTTTTCGATTCCCTCGAGGGAGGTGGGGGGCTGGGTCTTAAGTTTATGGGCCTTCAACTGAATCCCGTGATCCCGGTCCCTCTCCCAGCTTCCCTGAGCAGTGATCCATTCCCCGGGGGCCACATAGGGAAGATTGCCAAGGACGGCCACAGGTTCCTTTCGCCCCTGAACCTTGACCTTCAGAATACAAAACCCAGTCTCCTCGTTGTGGAAGGTGACACGTTCCACCTGTCCGCTCAGGGCATCGTCTGGACCTCCGGGAACCGGTTCATTATCCGGTTTTTTTCGAAAGGGGCGACGGCGGTTCATGAGTTCCCGCTAGCTTAGGCCATTTTGAAGGAAATCGCATTGCTGAATCTTCTTGATGACGAACTGATTTGGGGGTTTCTGACTGATTGGATGAATGCTTCGCAAAAACTGCTTCCCGGGGTTCTGGCGTTGATTACCTCTTTTGTCTGCCTCCAGGGACTCGATGCTCAGGCCATTGAAAATGGATATGGCATCATTCGAGGGCCGGACTTTGCCTTCAGCCTCAAGGCTCCCGCCGGATGGGTGATCGATAGCAAAAGCGGTCTCGGACAGGGATTGCCCGCGGTCTTTTATCGGAAGGGGGGATCCTGGGAGGAAAGCCCGGTGGTCGCCTATGCACGCTCCCGTCCACGCACACAAAAGGTTTCGACCATTGAGGGCGCAGTAAAGTTCCTCGAGGAGACTTTTCATAACGAGGGATTCCCGAAATATCAGGGAGAATACATCAAAACGATTTCAACGGATTCCGGAAAGGATGCGGCAATCTATCATTTCACCGGAGACAAGTGGGGAGACTTCGAGGCGACGGCTTATTTCCTTGAGGGAAAGACAATCAACTTCGTGACTCTGAGTGCCCGGAATGAAAAGGATTTTCAGGTGGCACTTCCTGCCTTTGAGCAATTGGTCACTTCCTATGCATTTCTGCCCGATAAGGTTCCGGTGAACCCAAAGGATCGGGGGTTCTTTCAGGATAGTACCCCCAAAAACTGATCCTTTTTACAGAATCATCTCCAACCACTCATGGGGTCGGTGGAAGTCACGCACGGGATGGGGGGATGTGCTGGAAATCACAGGAGAGCGTCCGATCCCTGCATCGTATCGGCAGCAACTGATGCGAAAGCCATCCCCTTGCGAACAGGGAAATGGAATCGCGAAATCAGCCCTCCAGCCCGAGTGAGTTTTGACAGAGCCTGCCTTGAATGAAGGCTTGGAGAAAAACTCATCGAGTTGCCGTTTTCCGGAACGTACCGAGGCAACGCCTGAGATATCGGGGTAATGAAGCGCCAGGGTAAATCCGTTAGGGGACACCTGATACTCATCGTAGGCACTCTCACCGACTTTCTGGACAAAGACTTCAGCAACGTCCCCATGCTCCCAAAGTTTCTGTTGATGAGAGCTTGCCGTGGTCATGATCTCATCATCCGTGAAATCAAGGCTGACGGTGAGAATCCCGTCATTCCATGCAATGCTTGCGTTGCCGGGTTGGAATCCCTCTTCAGATTCTGGTAGCCATGATTGGGTGAGGGGAATCTCCATGGTTCAGCTAGGCAAAAGGGAAAGCACTTTCTCCGCCTGCTTGAGATGAAGGCCTAGGTGGAATCCGAACATGCAGTGCCACTTGTGCGCATCAAAGGCTCCAAAGACGGGGTGAGGGGTTTCCGCGGTACCGCGAAGGGATGGCAGCATCGCCACCATGGCCACATACTCATCAACCGATTCCCGGAAAGCCGCTACCTGCTCGGGCCCGGATATTCCCCTCGGCAGGACATCGGTTTTTGGATCAACCGGGTGATCGGGGGCAGGATCCTCGCCTAGAGCCAGTTTTTGGACATTCCTGAAAATGATCCGGTTCACGATGGCGTTGTGTTCTAGAATCTGAAAGAAGGACCATTCGCGCATTTCAGGATTAACTCCCACCATCGGAGGAACGGTGACACTCAGCAAAGCATCCTTCAGGGAGATTGATTCAGCAATTTTCAGATACTTGTTCCTAATGTGGATGATTGAGCGGGAAGCCGATTCTCTTCCTATCAGTAGGAACTTGGCGCGGATGATCGTCCTGATTGCGGCATTGCTCATGCGGAAGAATTAATATGGAACTCAGGAACTCAAGAAGAGACAAATATTAGAGTATGACCATTCAGGAACCCCACTTCATGGATCTTCCCACTCCCGCCGGGATGATGCGCGTTCACCGCTTCCTTCCCAAGGAGGGAGAGTGGCCCGCCGTCATCCTCTACTCGGAGATCTATCAGATGACCGGGCCGATTCAGAGGCTTGCGGCACGGCTTGCCTGCGAAGGATTTGAGGTGCTTGTCCCAGAGGTCTATCATGAGTACGAGGCCGCAGGGACCGTCCTTGCCTATGACAAGGAGGGAACGGACCGGGGAAATTTTCTCAAGTTCGAGAAGCCTGTCTCGGGATTCGATTCCGATGCCCAAGCCCTGATCGACTTCGTGACGAATCGTCCAGGGGGGTATCGGTGGAACGGCATCGGTACGGTCGGTTTCTGCCTTGGTGGTCATCTTGCCTTCCGGGCGGCGTTGGATCCTCGCATTGCAGCCGCCGCCTGTTGGTATCCGACGGATATTCATTCGGCCACGCTTGGAAAGGGTAAGTCTGACAACACCCTTTCCCGGTGCGGCGAGATCGAAGCAGAACTCCTCATGATTTGGGGTCGACAGGATCCCCATGTGCCTCAGGAAGGACGGCGTCTGATCTACGACACACTCACCGCCAAAGGAAGAAACTTCACCTGGCATGAGTTCAATGCGGCCCATGCGTTTGCCCGCGATGAAGGAATCCGTTATGACGAAGCCGCCACACGCCTCGGGTGGGAAATCATGATCGATACCTTCAAAAGAAGGCTCTGTTAGAGGGGTGATTTGTGGTGAGAACGGGATGCTGGCCGGCTACTCCCCCAACTCAACGTTCCAGTAGGCAAGATCGATAAAGTGACTCCAACTGTCGTCGACACCTCCCGCAAAGGTGATGTTCACGAAGGGACGCCACTTCGGTCGCTTCGGCTTTTTCAGAAGCTGCATCCTGGCCTCATGGGGAAGCCTATTTCCTTTACGGGTATTGCAGGGGATGCAGGAACAGACAACATTCTCCCAAGTTGTCTGTCCTCCGCGGTCTCGCGGGAGCACATGATCGATATTCAAGCTGCTGCGATCGAAGTGAACACCGCAGTACTGGCAGGTGTTCTTATCGCGTTCAAAAACATTGAGGCGTGTGAACTTAACCTCCTTTTTGGGGAGGCGGTCGAAAAGGCAGAGGACAATGATTCGAGGAACCCTGATCCTGAGCGAGATAGTCTGGAGCATTTTTGGCTCCGGGTTCAGGTTGGAAAAATCCCTCCAGCTCATAAAATCATGGGTCAGGAAGTTGCTTGATCCATCGGCAGCTACAACTTGGGCATGCCCCTGATAAAGAAGGGTAAGCGCTCGACGGGCAGAGCAGGTATTGATGGCCTGCCACAACCTGTTGAGTACCAGCACCGGCTGATCGAGCAATGTATCCATGATCTGGTGACGGATAAGTCCAATAAAGTAAGCAGGATTGGCAAATTACTGTCAATGAATCCTGTGTGACAATACCGTCAATCTTCCGGTAAAGATCTGAAACCAGGCAAACGTCTGGTGGCTCTCCAAAGGGATGTTTGATTTTTGGAGGCCTCATGGGTATTCTTAACAACCCATCGTTTCCCCATGCCGCGCCTCCTGATCATCTTCTTTTTACTCTGTGGTGGAGCATTGGCCCTGCATGCTGCGGATCCTTCAGAACAGTTCCTTTCCGCTTACCAGTCCTTTGAGGATGGGGAGAAGTTGGAACGGGGCGGGAATAATCAGGAAGCCCTGAAAAAATACCATTTTGCCGAGAGTCTTCTACGTGAGATATCAAGCAATAATCCCTCCTGGCAGAAGGATGTTGTCGAGTATCGACTCAAAAAGACCCGGGAGGGATTGAACCGACTTCAGGATGCTTCGTCAGTTCCCGCGGAGTCACCCCAAGCACCTCTCTCCGGAAGCAGCGCTTCCACGGATGCGGTTGGTAGTTCTGGGCCAAGCATTACGATCGCTCCCCCCACGGCATCAGCGGGTAGCAGCGGGTTGAGCCCGACGGCAGCATCCGGCGAAGTGCGCCGCCTTCGTCGCCAGATCGCCGATCTCAAGGAGCAATTGCAGCAGTCCAACGCGGCCCTGACTTCCCAAAAGACCAGGGAGAAAGATCTCAATTCCGAGGAGTGGGTGCAGAAAAAAGCGGAACTCAACAAGGAGTTACAGGAAACAAAGGATAAGGTTGCCTCGCTGAAGGATCAGTTGCACCAACGTGACTCCTGGGGGAATGACCTTAAGGATCTCCAGAAGAAGCTTGATGATACCGTTGCGGATAAACTGGCCATGGAAGAGCATTATCAGGCCATGGAACAAAAACAGGAGGCGGCTACCCTGCTCCTTGTCCATCAACTTCAAGAGGCTCAGCAGAAAGTCACCGCCGGGAATGAAACCAAGCAGAAGTATGAACAACTCTGCGTTGATGTCGCGAAGCAGAAGGAGGAGATGAAGCAGTTGCAGGTGAACCTGGAACACTCCCAACAGGTTGCCAAGGAAAGTTCGGAGAAGACCGCGGATCTGCAGAAGAAGCTCAATGATGCCTCTGCAAAACTTGCTTCCGCTGAGGGACTGCAAAAAAGCGTGTCCGGACTTCAGGGGAAACTGGATGTTTCCGTGAAGGATGCAGCCAAGGCACGGGCGGATGCCGATCTCTCCAAGGCCGAGGCGAAGAGTGCCCAGGAAAGCCTCAGAAGAATCAGGGATCAACTTGTTGCTGACCGCGCCGTCATTGAGGAAGAGAACAAGAGGCTCACGTCACAGCTTGCCGACCTGGAATCCAAAACCAGCGCTGAGCTTGGAAAGAAGACTGTTGAATTCAATCAGCTAAGCAATGAGATGAGCCGCCTCAAGAGCCAGTTGAGCGAAAATGACAAGGAGTTGGAGGCAACTAAGGCCAAGTTTGCCGATGCTGAGAAAGTAGCCGCGGAGCAGCAGGCCGAGGCCCAGCGACGGGAACTCGCGGCTCAAAATCTCAAATCGGTATTGGAGCAGCAAAACTCGTCCTTGCAGGAGCAGTTGAAGGCAGCGATGGGACGCATGGCGGCAATGATGGATCATGGTCAGGATACTGGAACCCTACAGGATCAGATCAAAAAACTTCAGGATCAGATTGATCAGAATGCCAAGAGCTATGCAGATGCCCAGAGCAAGCTTGCCCAAATTTCGAGTGACAGGCCTGCTCTGGACAAGGCCCTTCAGGAAAAGGAGAAGGCCCTTGCCGACGCGAAGGGGGAAGCAGACAAGCTCCGTACCGACTTGTCGGCTGCGAATCAAAAAATCACGGATCTTCAGAAGCAGAATAACGCCGGCAGTGATGACCGCCTGCGCCAGCTTCAGGATCAGTTGGCTGATCTCTCCAAAAAATCGACTGAAAAAGAGAAGGCCTTTGCTGATTTGCAAAAGGAGGCAGATGGACTGCGTGCGGAACTTTCGGTCGCTCAACAGAAATTCACCGCACTCGAGGGTAAGGATGGTGCTGCAAACAAGCAACTCAAGGACCTTCAGGACCAACTGGCATCCAAGGAAAGCGAGCTTGCCCTCTTCAAAAAGAAAAAGAGTAAAGGTGTTGCGGACCAGAAAACTGCGGAGGAAAACACACTCCTTCGAGGAATCGTCCTGCGAGAAGTCAAGGAGGAGGCAAAAAAAGCGCAGGCGCGCAGGCTCATGGATGAGGAAATGAAGCACCTCAATATCCAGTCACAGACTCTTTCCGAGCAAATCACCGTCTTGTCATCGCCTTCCGTGCAGCTCACTCCAGAGGAGAGATCCCTTTTTAAGGAGGGGCAACTTGAGGTTGTTGACGCAAGTCCTGAAAAAATGGAGGCATCCATCTCCGCCCCGATCTCCGGTGTCACTCAGGAATCCAATAACCCAAGCACCAATCAATCACCGCAGGAGACTCCTCAACCCGCCGCTGCCGGATCACCTTCGTCGGCCCCCGATAAGAATCGTGCCGTGGCAAAGCAATCCACAGATGAGATTCCATGGCAGGGAAAGCTGAAGGTCTCCCTTGCAAAGGCCAAGGAAGCATTCGACAAGCAGGACTTCCCATCCGCGGAGAGTTCGTTCAAGGAGGCATTGGCGCTTTCTCCTGATGATTACTTCACGCTTTCCAATCTCGGGGTCGTTGAATTCCAGCTTGGCAAAATGTCGGAGGCCGAAACATTGCTCAAGAAAGCATCCCAAAAATCGAACAAGAGCTCCTTCGCACTCACCACGCTGGGTATTGTTCATTACAGACAGGGACGTCTCCCGGATGCGGAAAAGGTACTCAGACAAGCTATTGCCATCAATCCGGAGGATTTTACGGCTCATAATTATCTCGGAATCGTCCTTGCGGCTTCCGGCAACCCCAAGGCCGGTGAAAGCGAAATCATGAAATCGCTCGAAATCAACCAGCAGTATGCCGATGCGCATTTCAATCTGGCGGTCATCTATGCCACGGGAAAACCCCCTGCCAAGATGATGGCTAAAATGCACTATGCCAAGGCCGTGGAACTCGGGGCCCCACCCGATCCTTCTCTAGAGAGATTGGTGCAGTAGAGTGACCTATTCCTAAACCTGGATCAGCGATCCGGGCAGATGTCAGACTTATCGGAATAGAGAGAACTCCAAATTCCTGAACCAAGCATTCCTGAGAATGTCTTCCTACGGAAGCGCCTGAACGACAAGGCGAGGTTCTCGTGCCGTTGTGCTTACAGGCTTAAACAAAGTTGACCTGCCAGGGAATGATGCCTTGTGCGGTGGAAACTAGATCTGGATTCAAAAGAGGGCGCCTACAAGCCTTCCTTAATAATCGAGTGGATATCGGTGAGATCCAGGAAGCCATGAAGTTTTTCTGATCCCTGCCCGATTCCCAGTGAAAGCACATCGCCAGCAGTATCAACCGCGTAGGGAAGGCTATGGGCAGATGGCTGTGAAAGAATGCCGGATGGTTGGTTCGCCTTCTTCGAATGAGCCTGATCAGCATTCTTTTCCATGGAGAAGCCTGGTCCGGTGGACCAGCAAAGAGACGGATAGCCTTGATTGTTGAGAGCCAGGATCGCGACCCCCTTATCGCGAAGCAGTGGATAACCGTTCAATTGTAATCCGCCGATATTTTCCCGTCCGCTTAGCAGGATCAGGGCATTATCACCGGCGTAGCGCCTTGCCGTGGCAATGGCCTGATCAAGGGAGAGAATCCTGCCAAACATGGTTTCCCCATCGTTGACCGCGGCAGCTGCACCAATCATCGGATCATCCACCACGAGAAGATATCCGTGCCGATTGGCTTGAAGATTTCGGATCGCCACACGCACGAGATCGGAAAGAGAAGGGGAGTCGGGATTTCCCTCTCCCAACGAAGAGGGGATCGGACCAGGTGCGATAAGCGCTAGAACGGGTGATTTTTTCCAGAAGGGTTGTTTTTCTAGTTCATCCATGCTCCGGATGACGGAGATATTTTTGTCACTCAGTTGCTTGATCGGGGGAGGTACGGGAGGATTCGTGCCTCCTGTTTTTTGATCGATAGGACCGGCTACAAAGGCCTGTGCGCCGCCCCCTGCGACAAAATCAAAGGGGGCATGGTTACAAAATTGTTGAAGGAGCTCCTGGCGATTCTCTGCATTGAGTGTCTTTGCAAAATAGGCGGCTGAAGTCGTGGTGGTGATCTCTCCCGTGGTGACCAGTCCGGTGGAGCGTCCCTGTTGGGCTGCCAATTCCAGCAGAGAGGGAAGCTTTGCTCCCCCGGTATCGACACAGAGACTTCCACGGTTGACCCGTTTTCCCCCGGCTATCGCTGTGGATGCCGAGGCCCCGTCGGGAACGGAATAATCCTTGGCGGCATTCCGGGAGAGCGCCGAGTTCGGCAGATCTTCCAACTGCAAACGCGCATCACCGCCCGCGGAAAAAATCCGTGCCGATGTCAGTGACGAAGGGGTGATATTGTCGGCGACAAAGAGAATCACCGCAAATGGCTTTCTCCTGGTTGTGCTCATGAAGAGGGCGGCACCCAAACCAAGGAAAAGGATCAGGCAGACCAAAGCGATCAGCCTGTTACGAAGTTTCATTGTCATGGTGCGTTTCTCCTCAAAGAGTGGGGGCAAGGGGATGAATATGGCTCATCAGGACAACGACATGCTTTTTGCAAGGGAATCGGCCTAAAGGCCATCGTCCGTTACGGCTCCGTGCGAAGCGTCGGTGACATGGGCGGCGTACTTGGCAAGGACTCCGCGACGGTACCGAGGTGTGGGTTGCTTCCATGCCTTCTTCCGTTTCGCGAGTTCAGCGATGCCGACGGCAAGGGAGAGGGTGCGTTTGCTGGCATCGATGGTGATGGCGTCGCCCTCCTTGATCAGGGCGATCGGTCCGCCTGCGAATGCCTCCGGAGTAATATGACCCACGACGAAGCCGTGGGTTCCTCCCGAAAAGCGTCCATCGGTGATCAGGGCCACATCCTTGCCAAGGCCAAGGCCCATGACCGCACTGGTGGGGGAAAGCATTTCGCGCATGCCGGGACCTCCCTTGGGCCCCTCATAGCGGATGACTATGACATCACCCTTTTTGATCTTCTTGGCAAGAATGGCCTGAAGAGCTTTCTCTTCGGAGTCGAAAACACGTGCATTGCCTTCGAAACGAAGCCCCTCCTTGCCGGATATCTTGGCGACACCACCGCCTGGAGCGAGATTTCCCTTGAGAATGACGAGGTGACTCTCTTTTTTGATCGGGTTGCTAATCGGACGTATGATCTCCTGCCCCTTGGGGTAGGGTTTGAAGGCTGCCAGGTTCTGACGAAGCGTCTTGCCGGTGACGGTCATCACATCTCCGTGAAGGAGTCCGGCGGCGAGCAGATCCTTCATCAGCGGAACAATGCCGCCGATCTCGACGAGCTGGGACATCAGGTATTTGCCGCTTGGCTTGAGATCTGCAAGAACGGGGACACGCTTTCCAATACGCGTGAAGTCGTCGATCGTGAGTTTCACCCCGGCCGCATGGGCGATCGCAAGGAGATGAAGGACGGCATTGGTGGATCCGCCAAGGGCAATCACGACGGTGATGGCATTCTCAAATGCTTCCTTGGTCATGATATCGAGTGGACGGATTCCCTTCTTGAGGAGATTCAGTACTGCGGCCCCGGCGTCGCGGCAATCCTGCACCTTATGTGAGGAGACTGCGGCTTGGGCGGAGCTGTTGGGGAGACTCATTCCCATCGCTTCAATGGCGCTGGCCATCGTGTTGGCCGTGTACATGCCGCCACAGGAACCGGGGCCGGGTATGGCGCATGACTCGACTGCCTGACGCTCCTTGGCCGATATGCTGCCAGCAGCTTCCTGGCCGACCGCCTCAAAAACGGAAACGACATCAATGAGTTTGCCGTTAAGGCATCCAGGAAGGATGGTGCCCCCATAAACAAAGACAGATGGGCGGTTGAGTCGTGCAATCGCAATCATGCACCCGGGCATATTCTTGTCACAGCCACCGATGGCCACAAGGCCATCGAAACCTTGGCATCCGGCCACTGTCTCGACTGAATCGGCGATCACCTCACGGGAGACGAGGGAGTATTTCATTCCTTCGGTTCCCATGGAAATGCCGTCGGAGATGGTGATGGTGTTGAAGATGATTGCTTTCCCCCCGGCCTTATCGATGCCTAGGGCAGACTCGCGTGCGAGGGCATCGATGTGCATATTGCACGGGGTGACCATGCTCCAGGTGGAGGCGACTCCCACAATCGACTTGGTGAAGTCCTTGTCGCTAAATCCCACCGGATAGAGCATTGCACGGCTTGCTGCGCGGCTGGGACCATCGAGCATCAGGGAGGAATAGGCCCGTTCGATGGAGGATGTTTTTTTGCCAGGCTGCTTCTTGGCTCTCTCGGAAGCGGAGGAAAGGTTTTTTTTGTGGGAACTCATTATGGGAGGCTAGCAGAGGGAGCGATGGAGTCGAAGGTGAAATCAGTGATCAAGCCGAAGGATTCAGGGATTCGTTCCCTCGGTGTTATGGGTAGGAGGAGATGGAGGTGTTTCCAGGGGAGGTAGGGAACTGGAAGATTTTTCTCCCTCCATGAGGTGATCCATGATCCCTCGGAGGAGAAGACGTTGTTCACCGGTCAGCTCGGGCGTGGCGAAGGCTTCCTGAAAAGTGCGAAGCGCCTCTCCCCGGTTCCCCTGTTTAGCATAAGCCTGTCCCAGATAGGTGAGGCTCGCTCCCAGAGGCTGGCCCGCTCCGCGGGCAAGAGCGACCAAATGTTGCAAGGCATCGATTTCCTCTTGGTTGGCATGCGCGGCGTTGGCTGCTCGGGCGAGAAGAAAAAAGGTTTCCTGATTTCCAGAGGCTTCGACCAGGAGACGGGCTTTATCGAGAGCCTCGTCGGCTCGACCGCATTCAGACAAGGCCCTGATCTCGATCATTCTCGCCATAAGATTAGAGTGGTCTCTACGGAGGGATTCCCTGCTAAACTCCAGAGCCTGATTCCAATCGCCCCGAGATGCCTCCAAGGAAGCTCGCGTCGCCAGCACAAGGGGCTTCTTGCATTGCGTTGTCTCTGCCATCGCTAGGAGTTGATCAGCCTCGCCATGGTGACCGATGGCAATGAGGGAAGAGGCCGTTCCTGTAAGCCATTCAGCTCTCAGGTCGGCTTGGGGGAAATCTTTCTCAAGCAATGCCGCCTCAGGGATTGACCAGGCTGCCGATCCTGCAGGAAGGAAGAGATAGCCTCCTGGGAGAACCTCACCGAGCACCCAAAGGGGAGAGGAGAGAAGTTCGCGGACAAGCGGAAGCGAGGAAGGACGAATCCCAAGGAAAATCGCGGAAAAATGCCGCTCCCGATTAAGTCTGTAGAAGGAAGTGATGTCCCGACATGCGATGGATTCCCCAAGTTGTGGAATCTGTCGTCTGGAATCGTGAGGCAGTAGATTCAGGAATTCGGGCGAGAGAAAGACAGCTTTTCCCTGTTTTAGGATTCCTTGGATCCGTGGTAACGGCGACAAGGCATCTACTGTGACCTGATTGCTGTTTTTCTTGCGATGGGATTCGATGAGGGAAGCGATGACAACCAACGCCAGGACGATTCCCAGGAGGGCAAGGAGTTTCCCATTCAATTTCACAGCCACCCAATAAAGCATCTTTTGGAGGATTCATGAAAGCCTCAAACGCTTGCCGTTACGGAGGCAGCTGTTATTTCTCAACCATGAAACTTATCCTGACCTTTCTCGCCATCATGAATATATTTTCTCTGTTTGCACGTGCTGATTCCCTTCCGCTGGGAGCTCCCGCTCCGCAGGTAACCGCAAAAAATCAGGATGGCGAGGCCGTCATTTTCTCCGACGTCTATGGGAAGGGGATCACATTGGTTTATTTTTATCCGAAAGCCGAAACCCCGGGTTGTACCAAGGAGGCATGCTCCCTGCGTGATGCCTATGCGAATCTCCATGGCAATGGTCTTCAGATTCTGGGGGTAAGCCGCGATACGCCCGAGGCTCAGAAAAAGTTCAAAGATCATCAGAAGCTTCCCTTCACGCTGATTGCCGATACGGATGGCAAGGTCGCTGAGGCATTTGCGGTGCCGATGATTCCGTTGATTGGAGTGCCGCAACGGCAGTCTTTCATCATTAAGGATGGCAAGGTTGCATGGTCATCGCTCAGTGCCCAGACAAGCGGCGCCGCGGAAGAAGTGCAAAAAGCCCTCGACACGATTCAAAAGCAGTAGCATTTTCTTCTGCCTGCTTACCGTGGATTACACCCGGTCTGCAGGAACAGCTCACGGGTTGATAGCTCAATGGTAGAGCAGTACCCTTTTAAGGTATTGGTTCTGGGTTCGAGTCCCAGTCAACCCACTCCGTTGAAATCCCTCTTGAAAAACGGAATCTCCCAAATAAGTGTTTCGCTTCCATGAAGTACATTACACCAGCCCTCCTAGGCATCGCGTGCCTCACCCTTGCGGCCTGTAACAAGGATGCCTCCACCGAGCAGCCATCCTTCCAGTGCATTGCAACCAAGATCACCATCGCCGACAAGCAGGTTGATTCCGTGGTCCAGTGGAATACCAAGACCGGCGAAGCACGTCTACTTAACGCCGCTTCCTTCGCCGACAAGGCCACTGGTCAGCAGGGAAACCTGATCGGATGGGTTCCCCTCGTGGATCTGCAGCAGGCTGTTCAGAATCTGGCTTCCCAGATTCAGACCCAGCAGCAGAATGCCGCCAAGGCAGTTCCTTCCTCCACGCCCATCAAGGTGAAGAAGGACTAATCCCACTTCTTTTCTATGCAAAAGACGGTCGGAGCGATCCGGCCGTCTTTTTTTATGCTCCAATCCCTTAAATGGCGTGCAACGCGCCGGAGTCCGGTGTATCCCACCACGCAATGAAAATAGTCGTCGCCTATTCGGGAGGTCTCGATACCTCCGTTATCCTGAACTGGATTAAGGAAACTTATTCCGCGGAGGTCATTGCTTTCTGTGCTGATGTTGGGCAGGAGGAGGAGCTCAAGGGACTCAAACCGAAGGCTCTGCGCACAGGCGCTAGCAAATGCTATGTAGATGACCTGCAGGCGGAGTTTGCCCGTGATTTCATTTTCCCGATGATGCAGGCGGGCTCTCTCTACGAAGGGGAATACTTTCTAGGCACAAGCATCGCCCGACCGCTGATTGCCAAGCGTATGGTCGAGATCGCCGCTGCCGAGGGAGCTGATGCGGTGGCCCATGGTGCTACAGGGAAGGGGAACGATCAGGTCCGGTTCGAACTTGCCGCAGCAGCCCTTTCGCCCGATCTCCAGGTGATTGCCCCCTGAAGAGAGGAGCGTTTCCGTGATGAATTCCCGGGACGTACGGAGATGATTGAGTATTGCCGCCGCCATAAGGTTCCTGTGGAAGCCAGTGCCAAGAAGCCTTATTCCATGGACCGCAATCTTCTACACATCAGCTACGAGAGCGGCATCCTGGAGGATCCTTGGTTCGATGCCTTTGCTCCCGAGAACCGTGCCATGTTCAAGCTCTCTGCAAGTCCCGAAGAGGCTCCGGACAAGTCCGAAATCGTGACTCTCGAATTCGTTCATGGAAACTGTGTCGCCGTGAATGGCAAGGCGATGGATCCCTTGGGGGTCATGAAGACCCTCAATAAGCTTGGAGGGCGTCATGGGGTGGGCCGTGTTGACATGGTCGAGAACCGTTTTGTAGGAATGAAGAGCCGAGGCGTCTATGAGACACCGGGTGGATCCATCCTGCATTTCGCGCATCGCCAGATGGAGTCCCTGACCATGGATCGCGAGGTGATGCATCTGCGTGACGGTTTGATTCCTAAGTACAGCACACTCGTTTACAATGGTTTCTGGTTTGCGCCGGAGCGCCTTGCCTTGCAGGCGCTGATCACCGAATCGCAGAAGAATGTGACCGGGACGGTTCGTGTTCGACTCTACAAGGGGAACATCCTCGCAGCAGGTCGGAAAAGTCCTGTCAGTCTCTACCGTCCTGATATCGCCACAATGGAGGCGGATCCGACACAGGCCTATAATCAGGGTGATGCCACCGGCTTTATCAGGCTCAATGCCCTCAGACTTAAAGTCGCATCCAAGGTGACTGGCGGCAAGAAGGCTACCGTGAAGAAACGGAAGTAGAATCCATTCATCATCCGTAATGAGTGGGGAGATTTTCCCCATTCAGTTCTAACAGCCTACTGACTTCAGCTTTACAGTCTCTCCGTTACCGAATGAATCCCCAGCGCTCGGAGAAGGGCCAATAGACGAAGTAACCCCGCCCGATCACGTTGTGATCAGGGACGACTCCCCAGTATCGGCTGTCACTGGAGTTATAGCTATTGTCCCCGAGGGCAAAAAAGGAACGGGAAGGAACGGTAAAAGTCTCCTCTGGAGTTGTCAGATATTGTGCGGTTCCCGGATTGGAATATCCCCGGTAACCATCCTTGCAGCTCATGACGCGAAGGAAGGGGGATTGGGTGGCAAGTGATCCGTTCAGGAAAAGTTCCGGAGTATCGATTCGAAGGCTATCGGAGGGGAGCCCTGCCAGTCGCTTGATGTAAAACTCCGATCCAAGCGAAGGGTCGAGATTCATCTCAATGCGACGAATACCCGAGGTTGTGAACACGAAGACATCAGATCGTGCAGGATTGCGGAACTGGTAGCTCATCCTGTCGACAAAAACCTGATCCCCCGCCTGGACATAGCCATGGACAATCGATTCTCCGGCCTCGTAGACCCTGCCCGCATGAATCCCGAAGTCGCGCAGGAGTACATCCCTGGGTGCAAAGACCCTGTGTTTGCCTTCCGTGGTAACAATGTCGGTGAAGGTGAAAAAGTTCAGGGATGTTTTTTCAGGAAGTACGTCCAGAACCTGCTCCCTGACCGATGCCCTGAGATCGAGATGAGTGCGACCGAGTCGAACGAAGTCAAAAGCCCTCAAAAGGGGATTGGGGAGGGGATTTGTTGTAGGATGGCCTGTCATCCCGTAGAGAGTCGGTTGCATCGACCCGGTCGGGATCTTGAATGGCTTGAGAAAATAGGCCTGAAAACCCACAGCCAAAGCCACAGCGACGACAATCGCCTCGATATTCTCGGACCAGTTGGCATGAGGGCGGACCGGAATGGATCCTGAAAATCCGACTTCCAGTTCACGAGTGATATTTTCGATCTCGATCCGATTGCCCCCTAGGATTGCATGATTCAGCGAATCTATAAGCCCCTGAAGTTGGGAAATCTGATCCGCATTCAGGAGATCCAGGTGATGGTGGAGCGTCTTGGCAGCTCCTTCGGAGAGAAGCCGGGCATCCTTGATATAGCGAGGGGTGAAGAATCCCATGGTCGTTGGCATTGCGAAGGATGTAGGGAAACAGGATAGCCTCTCCTTGGCAATGTCTTGAAGTTCTCCACGGGGCTTGTCACATCGGGATTCCTGGGGCATACTGATCGATCACTGATTCCGTATCCTGTCTTATGAAAACCCATTACATCGAAGAGGCCGCCAAGGTGGTCCCCAACAAGCAGCAACTCAT
This sequence comes from uncultured Spartobacteria bacterium, assembly GCA_903933015.1. Taxonomy (GTDB): domain Bacteria; phylum Verrucomicrobiota; class Verrucomicrobiia; order Chthoniobacterales; family UBA6821; genus UBA6821. The sequence goes on from CAIZIQ010000259.1 coordinate 18,572, forward strand.
CAACATGGTCAGCAAGCGTCTCCGCGAGCTTTCCGCGGGAAGCCGCCCGATGGTAGAGGTCGATCTTCAGATGGGGCTTGCCGATGTCGCTCTCGCAGAGATCGCTGCGGGTAAGCTTTCCATGGAAGCTTCTCCTCTCGCGGGAGAGTCCTTTCAGGCTGCCTAAAGGCTCTCAGAGGCCCTCAGACCTCTAAGCTGCAGGGATGGGTGTTTTGATATAGCTCCCTGTCTTGAGAGGATGAAGGGTACTTCTTAAAACTATGGGCGCTGATATTGTCACCAATAGAAAGGCCCTCAGGGACTACCAGATTCTCGAGAAGTTCGAGGCTGGTATTTCTCTTGTAGGTACGGAGGTGAAGTCTCTTCGTGCAGGAAGGGCTGACTTGCTTGGCTGTTATGCCAAGGTGGAGAAGAAGGGGGTTATACTCCATGACGCAACTATCCAGGTCTACGAAAAGGCAAGCCACGAGACCCATGACCCGAAGCGTCCCCGGCAACTTCTCCTCAACAAGATTGAAATTGCCAAGATGCTGGAGCAAACCACCCGCAAGGGTTTGGCCCTGCCCGTCCTGCGAATGTACTGGAAGAAAGGCCGGGTTAAGGTCGAGATCGGTCTCGGCAAAGGGAAGCATGCCGCTGATCAGCGGCAGGATCTCAAGAAAAAAGCCGAGCAGAGGGATACGGATCGAGAGGTCGCCAGATTCAAGAGGGGGAAGTAAGGTTATTTCCTCATCTCAGACCCAATACTCTGATAGAATCCACCTCTAAATGAAGCCCATCCAGGAAACTGATTTTTCCCAACATTCAGGGATCATGCCCTCCATGGGGGATTTTGCGCGGGAGGCAACGCAGCATACTGTTGTTCCCGTTTGGATCGAGCTCGTTGCCGATAGTGAGACTCCGCTCTCCGTGCTCAGTAAGCTTGGTAACGAGGAACCCTCATTTCTCCTCGAATCAGCAGAGCAGAGTGATCTGGTGGGCCGCTATTCATTTGTCGGTTCTGGATCACGCATTGTCATTACCTCCCGAGGAGATCAGGTCACACTCACTGATGACCAAGGAAAGTCCAGAACATGGACTGCCGACGATCCGCTGAAGGAGCTCGAGTCCCTGATGTCACGCTATCGCTGTAAGGTACACCCCGAACTTCCGGGCTTCTCGGGCGGTGCTGTGGGATACCTTGGCTACGAGGGGGTAAGAAGATTTGAAACCTCCGTTCCTGCCGCGGCCAAGGATGACCTGGGAGTGCCTGACATGCTCTTTCTGATAGCTGACACGGTTGTGGCCTTTGATCACAAAGGGAGGCGGATCAAGATCATCGCCTGTGCCTTCCCCGGAGAGTTGGGAATCGAGGAGTCACGGCGCGATGCCGTCGAACGTATTTCACGCCTTGTTGCCAAGCTCTCCCAGCCTCTTGCCATGCATCCCTTCCCGGCAGGTGCCAAGAGTGTTCCGTTACCCGTTTCCAGTAATTTTACGCGTGAAGAGTTTGAGAATGCCGTGGAGAACTCCAAGGAGTTCATCCGTTCCGGGGATATTTTTCAGATCGTGTTATCCCAGCGCTTCGCCATTCCCTACCCGGGGGATCCCGTGCACCTCTACCGCGCACTGAGGTTTATCAATCCATCACCCTACATGTTCTGCCTGCGTTTACCGGGTGGATTCTCCCTGGTGGGCAGCTCCCCCGAGGTGCATGTGAAGGTGACCGATGGCCATGTGCAGATTCGCCCGATTGCCGGCACACGCAAGAGGGGAGAAACACCTGAGGCTGACGAGGCTCTGCGTCTAGAGTTGCTTGACGATCCCAAGGAGGGGACAGAGC
>CAIZIQ010000260.1 GCA_903933015.1 uncultured Spartobacteria bacterium
CGGATCGAGAGCGGGGCTGCGACGGCGCCGTGATTTGGTGGTCGCCACCACTTCGGGAGCCGTTTCTTCCTGCGTCTTCTTCTGGAATCGATTACGAAGGAAGGCAATCAGCATGCCGACCAGGTTGCCAAGCGCAGCCGCCCCGTGCCGCATCGCGGCGATGGGATGGAATCCTGTGGCCAAAATCAGGCTCACCAGTGCAAGTGCGGCAAAGATAAGCGCGGAACCGAGACCTCCGAGGACATTACGCCCGAGAACGATGTCGAGTCGGTGCCCGAACCAGCCACCGGGGCCCTGGATATTGAACTTCTGTTTCCAGTCGAGAAGGATCAAGTGCTGGAGATCCAGCAGGGTCGACCAACTGAGAACGAAGACAAAGGCCCAACCGAGCCGGATCCCCAGATGAAATTCCTGACCGGTGAACTTCGCAATTCCCAGGCCAAGGAGGGCCACCGCACCGAAATACGAGGCCGCACCGAAGAGGAAATACATGAGTCCCGCGACATCGGCCCCCACCCTGCCGATGAAATTCACCGGAATCTGCGAGGATTGGGCGTATTTGGAATAAGGGAGCCAAGAAGAGACATCCCTGGGCTCAAAGGAGCAGAGGGCAAGCAACAGAAGGATGCCTCCAAAGAAGAGAAGCACTCCCGTTACTTCATTCCAGGAGCGGCGGCGTGATGAGACCATTCCCGCTATCTTGCAGGAATTAATGTGCTCTTGGCAACCGTCTGTACCTTTTGGATACTTCCCCGTCTTTCTGATGAACCTCACATCCCCGCTCTCTTTTGAACCTCTGGCCATGGAGCGCGTCTGGGGAGGGAGGCGTTTCGAGACCCTGCTGGGCAAGAAACTCCCCCAAGGGGCTACGATTGGGGAGCTCTGGGAGATGGTCGACCGTCCAGAAGCGCAGAGCGTCGTGCATGAGGGCCTGCTTCAGGGAAAGACACTCCACGATCTCTGGATCCATCATCGGGTGGAGATTTTCGGCTCCTCTCACCTGACCAATACCTCCCCTCGCTTTCCTCTCCTGATCAAGCTCCTTGATGCGCGCGAGCGACTCTCCGTCCAGGTTCATCCCCCTGTGGAGCAAGCCGAGGCTCTGAATGGTGAACCCAAGACGGAATGCTGGTATTTCCTCCATGCCTCGGAAGGAGCCTCAATCTACGCGGGGCTGAAAAAAGGCGTCAGCAGGGAAAGCTTCGAGGCAGCCCTTCGGAACGGGACGGTCGAGGAGGCCCTGCACATTGCTCCCGCCAGGACCGGTGAGAGCATCTTCATCCCCAGCGGACGCTGCCATGCCATCGGAGAGGGTCTTGTGATCGTCGAGGTCCAGCAGAACAGCGACACGACCTACCGGGTCTTTGACTGGAACCGTACGGGATTGGATGGCAAGCCCCGTGATCTTCACATTCCCGAATCGATGACCTCCATCGACTTCAATGACTTCGAGCCAGCACTCACCCCCGCAAGCACCCCCCTCGTTGCCGACTGCACCTCCTTCCATGTGGTAAAGAAGGACCTTCCCTCCCCGCTCGATGTGGCCAGTGAGGGTGATTTCTCCATCATCACCTGCCTCACCGGCGAGTTGACCTGCGGCGACCTCACCCTCAAATCGGGTGGCTTTTTACTCGTCCCGGCCTGCATGCAGGAGGCAATCCTCACCCCCTCCACCCCTGGAACGACCATTCTGGTGACCCGATTGCCGGCACGGAATTGAAGAACTGGCAGAAAACCTGGGGAAAAGTGAAGAAGAAGTCCTTTTTCACTTATTTTCCAAGGGTCTTCCGAGTATAAGAACGCGTCCCTTGATCCTGCGCGGATCTCCGTGGAGATCCATGGCACAGCGGCACCCGAGGCGACAACACCGACCGACTTTCCCATTTCACCATGCCCAAAGATACCTCGATTAAGAAAATCCTCCTGATTGGAGCCGGCCCCATCGTCATCGGACAGGGATGCGAGTTCGACTATTCGGGAGTGCAAGCCTGCAAGGCCCTCGCCGAAGAAGGGTACGAGGTGGTGCTGGTGAATTCGAACCCGGCCACCATCATGACCGATCCGGAGTTTGCCAACCGGACCTACATTGAGCCGATCACCCCGGAGATCATCGAGAAGATCATCGAGAGGGAAAAACCCGACGCTCTCCTTCCGACCCTCGGTGGCCAGACTGCCCTCAATGCCGCCATGGAACTCGTTCACAGCGGCGTCCTCGAGAAGCACAAGGTCCGCCTCATTGGAGCCAACGCCGAGGCGATCAAGCGCGGTGAAGACCGCACCCTCTTCAAACAGATCATGCTCGATATCGGCCTTGATGTGGCCGAGTCCGGCACCGCCCACACGATCGACGAGGTCTTTGAGATCGCGAAACAAATCGGTACCTACCCCCTCATCATCCGCCCCGCCTTCACCCTGGGTGGTGCGGGGGGCGGCATCGCCTATAACCGCGAGGAACTCGAGACCATCGCCCGCCGGGGCCTCGACATGTCACCGACCACCGAAGTCCTCATTGAGGTCTCCCTCCTTGGTTGGAAGGAATACGAGGTGGAGGTCATCCGCGACAAGGCTGACAACTGCATCGTCATCTGCTCGATCGAGAACTTCGACCCCATGGGAGTCCACACAGGCGACTCCATCACCGTCGCCCCGATCCAGACGCTCACGGACAAGGAATACCAGAAGATGCGCGATGCCTCCTTCGCCGTCATCCGCGCGATCGGCGTGGAGACAGGCGGGTCGAATATCCAGTTCGCCGTGGATCCGAAGACCGGACGCCAGATAGTCATCGAGATGAACCCGCGTGTCTCCCGCTCTTCGGCCCTCGCCTCGAAGGCGACCGGCTACCCGATCGCCAAGATCGCGGCCAAGCTTGCAGTCGGCTACCGCCTCGACGAAATCAAGAACGACATCACCAAGACCACGACCGCCTGCTTCGAGCCGGCGATCGACTACTGCGTGGTAAAGATCCCACGCTTCACCTTTGAGAAATTCCCGAAGGCTGACCCGACCCTCACCAGCCAGATGAAGAGCGTTGGCGAGGCGATGTCGATCGGACGCACCTTCAAGCAGGCCCTGCAGAAGGCCCTCCGTTCCCTGGAAACAGGACGCGCCGGTCTTGGCTGCGATGCTAAGGATCTGGAACCCCGCAAGGCCGACGGAAGCTGGGATACCGAGCAGATCGAGCAACTCCTTCGAATCCCGAATGCCGAGCGCATCTTCACCGTTCGTCATGCCTTCCTCGCGGGATTCAGCGCTGAGAAGATCCATGCCATTAGTGCAATCGATCCCTGGTTCCTCGACAACATCCAGGAACTCGTCGAGGAGGAGCAGTCCTTCCGCAAGGATCCGGCCAACATTCCCCTGCGTCATGCCAAGAAGCTAGGCTTCTCCGACCGCCAGCTCGCCCGGATCAGCGGCACCACCGAGGATGCCATCCGCGCCAAGCGCAAAGCCGAGGGAGTCGAGCCGACCTATCGTCTGGTCGACACCTGCGCCGCCGAGTTCGAGGCAGCGACACCCTATTTCTACTCCACCTATGGTGACGAGGATGAGACCCGCAAAGGAACCAAGAAGAAGGTCATGATCCTAGGTGGCGGTCCCAACCGCATCGGACAAGGAATCGAATTCGACTACTGCTGCGTCCATGCCGC
>CAIZIQ010000261.1 GCA_903933015.1 uncultured Spartobacteria bacterium
CTTCTCCCCATCCCGTCCACATCCGAGGGGATTGAGTTCATAATCATGTCCGCCCCACGCGTTCGCATAGGTGATGGGCACTGGAATTGGTTTTGCTGAGGGACCCGGCTTCTCTGTCATACCCATCCCAGCGCTCTCCCAATTCCATGGACCGAAGACCTTGAGCTCCTTAACTCTCTCCCCGACACGCATCCTCACCGGGAAATGGGCATCGGCTCGCTTTGGTGGGTAAGCGGTACCAACGGCACTGAAATCTGCCACCGGCTTGAAGGGAACGAAGTCCGAGGCATAGCCAAGCCCGAGCGCAGGATCCTCCTTGATCGGCAGATCCCCGCTCAGGGCTCCGGGAGGGATCTTTTCACGAGGGGTAGGCTTCTCTCCGGGCTTGATCTGATAGAAGGCCTTCACGAAGAAGGCAGCCGTTAGTCCCGAGATACTCGGAAGGATCTTTGGTGAATATCTTCCGGTCACCCACCCTGTAGCGAGATGCTCTTCACTCACGGTAAGTATCTTCATTGCAAACAGATCCTGATACTTAGTGAAATAAAGAGAACTGCTCGAATGCTAATTTTACTGAAACATATTTATCTCGGCCTCAGTAAAAATAAATGAAGATTTATTTTTTGAAACCACAGATGAACGATTTTCTATCTGACTTGCCACATCCAGCATAGCACTCTTGATAGTTTCAGAAACAGATTGTGAGATTTTTCTCAACATAGTCATGTGTTCCTCTAGGGCTTGTCTCTGTGAATTAGCTATAACCTCAGCCCTTTTTAGGGCATTTTCTTTTCTAACTGCTGCAACATATGAGAATATCCCATAGACGTCTTGCCTCTCTGTTCCTGTTTTAACCTCTTTTGCGGTAACAAACTTCGTTGTCCTGCTGAAATTCCAAGTGTAGACGGGTCCCAGCGTCATATCCGCTTTACCCATCATATGCAATTCTTCCTTAGTTCCACCTAGTGTATTAGTTACTGCCGCAAGAGAGACAGCGGTAATGGCGCCCGCCGTTAAGGTCGTAGTAGCTCCAACTACAAAATTGGTTACTGCACCATATGTATATTTTTTTTCATTAATCCAAGTAATTTCATTTTTATGCCCCGTAATATTATTAATATTCGTGGAATCTGGTGCGGAGGGATCTGTAATCGGAGGAATGCCTTTAGACATAGCTTTTTAATTATTATGGAATTCGATTGAAATATCCGTACGATTGGTAGTTCCCACCTTGAAGAGAATTGAAGTTGGCATAGATGGAAATTTCTTCCTTACCTGGAATCGCGTAGAGGCAGATCCCATTGCCAGAGTTATCGATGATGTAGGTCAGTTGCTTATTCGAGGGCATGGAGAGTGGAGGACGATTCAAATAATTGTAGACGCTACCCACAATCACGGGACGGTCAGGATCCCCCTCTTCAAAGACGACCAGGACCTCATCGCCGACAAGCGGGGTAAACATTGAGCCATATCCTTTACCAGCAGAAGGCCGAGCCACCCTGATCGGAATAGAAGACTCTACATTGCCAATTCCCAGCACCCCCCCTCTCCCATCGGTATGATGGCGATCCCATCGAAACTGAACAAAGACGCTTCCCAACTCATCATCAGTAAAGGGACCGGTCAGATCATTCATCCAGGCAACGGGGCCGACCACAACCGCGGTTTGAAGTCCTGCAATAAGCGGCTTGGGAGTCGCCCGCTTGGTACGGAAGGGCACAGCGGATGGTATGGTCGTGAATGAGCACCGTTGCGCGCTCTGAACGGGACCCTTCTGATCGAGCGAATAAGTGGGGGAAGTGATCTCGAGTGTGGCTGAGGTGACGAGATACTCACCGTTCTGATCGGGGCGTAGGAATCCCAGAAGTGTGAAGCGGCGCCCTGCGGCGATCCCGAGCAAATCACCTGATCCGTGACCCACACTCTGTTCACAAACCAGCTCCTCTTGGCGAACCCTGACGAAATGCTCCCCTTCGGCCTTGTCTTGGTATCCACCCGGCGTATCGAAACGCTCGTATGCTCCCTGGGCATATCCTTGGGTCCCGCCTTTGCTGACCAGCATGTCGGTCTTCGGAATCGTGTAGTTGTAGTCGTTGAGCGCAGCAGTTCCGGGGCAGAGGGTTTGCTTTGTCACCCACTCTCGCACGCCCCCGATGGGAGAGTCTCCGGCAGGGTTATAGGGGATCACAGCATATCCGGGGAATGCCGTATGGGCTGCAGGCGAGTCGCAGATGACCATGGTGTGGTTCCCCTGCTCGTGCTCGAAGTAATAGTAGATCCCGGCAAACTCCATGAGACGGCTGACAAAATCAAAGGTCGTCTCCCGGTACTGGACGCAGAATTCCCGCGGAACGTAACGGTTGGTCAAGTTGAACCGGTGATCGGAGAAACCAGCCGCACTGAAGACCTCCCTGAGAATGTCAGGAATACTCTTCCCCTGGAAGGTGCGACAGTCGGTGGGAAGCTTCAGGAGAGAGATCCATGGAACGAGCACGGCACGATAGGAAGCCAGTGAGTTGATCGCGTCATATCCGATCTGCTCAAAGTCACGGACATAACCATTGAAGTAGCGCTTTCCGAGATGAGGCAGATCCACGGAGACGGTGACCTTCTGCCCGAGGATCTTTGAGAAATCGATGAGAGGATTGATGCTCTGCATCGTGAGCACCATCTCGAAGGGGCGTCCCATCTCCTCCCGGCAGGTGAAGGTGTGAAGCAGCAGGACTTCAGGGCCGAGGGGAGTCTCCACCTTGAGATTGCGGAACGTCTGGATCGGAACCATTCCGCATTTATCAGCTGTATCCCTCAAGAGGTCAAATTCAACCGTTCGCGGTCGAAAAACAGCTCCTCACCGGACCCTGAAAGGTTGCCGATTGCCAGTGCATACGGGTAGGAATAGAAATTGCAGGCTCGGCCGAAGGGCTCTCCTTCACGCAGAAAGAGTCCGGTGGACCAAGCGAAATTTCCAACACTCTCATGATCACACATCACCACGGACGCTTGGGTCTTTGGGCGGCAATGGCTCTTGTGGCATTTCTGCCGTGGCATTCATCGCTCTCCCTCGCCGAGACGGGAGGAAATAGCACCACCCCTTCCGCCCTGTCAGCTGCAACGGGGACAGCAGCAAAAGAGATGGTTCCAGAAACCGTGGAGATCGGCTTCTGGCCGACCGTGATCTATGGACTGGACGTCCATTCCAATACCTACTGTA
>CAIZIQ010000262.1 GCA_903933015.1 uncultured Spartobacteria bacterium
CCAGATCTGGGAGGACGATTTGGGTTGATTGAAGAATTTCATGTCTCTGGGATGATTCGGGTACATCTTCTTCGCCCCCAGCTCTGTTTGACGGAGACATCTCCTCACATAGTCACCGTTTTCAAAAGTTTGCTTTCCTGGGCTTTTTCATGAGTTCCGGAGTTCCAAATTTATCTTTCCGAATAACGCTCTCGCCGGAGATTTTACTCAGGCTTAATTTCACGGCATGTCCATCCACCGATTCTATCTTGCCCCCTCCCACTGGATGGAGGCGCTGCCGATGCTCGATACCGCGGACTCCCATCACTGCGCCGATGTGCTCCGGCTCGGGGTCGGTGACAAGGTGGTGATCTTTGACGGGGAGGGAAACGAGGCGACGGCGACCCTCGCCGAGGTGAGCCGGAAGCGGACACGTCTCGACATCGGTCCACGCACCGCAACGGCCAAGCCCCGCTGCGCCATCACGCTCGCCCAGGCGGTGCCCAAGGCCCGTAACATGGACCTGATCATCCAGAAGGCGGTTGAACTCGGTGCCTCCGCCGTCGTGCCGATCCTCTCGGAGCGCACGGTCGTGCGCCTCGAGGATGCCGGCGACGCCGCCAAGAAGCAGGAGCGCTGGCAGTCGATCGCCATCGAGGCCTGCAAGCAGTGCGGCCAGAACTGGACACCGAAGATCGCCCTGCCCCAGACCACCAAGGAATTCCTGACCAACCTCCCCAAGGCGGATCTCATCCTGATCGCCTCACTGCAACCGGATGCCCGTCCGGTGAAACAGTTGCTCTCCGACTATCAGGCAACCAAGGGGGAGTTTCCAAAAAGCGTGATCGTGCTGGTGGGGCCCGAGGGGGATTTCACCCCGGCGGAGACCCTGGGGGCAAAAACAGCCGGCGCCGCGGCGATCAGCCTCGGCCCGATCATCCTGAGAACCGAGACCGCCGCCCTCTACTGCCTCAGCGTCCTGGGCCACGAACTCTTTTAGCCTTCAGCCTTCAGTCTTCAGCCTGTAGGCTCTTCCCCTTATGTCCGCCGCACAGCTTTCCGACACACAGAATCTCCCGGATGACCGGAAGATTCCGATCGACCGTGTCGGCGTGAAGGATCTCCGCTATCCGATCCGCGTCCGGGACAAGAGTCACACCGAGCAGGGAACGATCGCCACGGTGCAGCTGACGGTCGATCTCCCCCATCACTTCAAGGGGACGCACATGAGCCGCTTCGTGGAGGCGCTCAACTCCCACGGGCCAGTTCTCCATGTCCGCAACATCCGCGATATCCTGGTCCAGCTCTCCGAGCGTCTCGAGAGCGATCAGGCCCATGTCGATTTCGAGTTCCCCTACTTCATCGAGAAGCCAGCCCCGGTGACCGGCGCAATCGGACTGCTCGATTACACGGTACGGTTCAGCGCCACGCTGGCGGGTGGACCCAAGGGAAAGGTCGATTTCATCGTCACGGTGATTGTTCCCGTCACGACCCTCTGCCCCTGCTCCAAGGCGATCAGCGAATCCGGCGCCCACAACCAGCGCGGCCATGTCACCTACTCCGTGCGCTGCACGAAGCCGATGTGGATCGAGGAGATGATCCGGTTGGTGGAGGATTCCGCAAGCAGCGAGCTGTACAGCCTGCTCAAGCGGCCCGATGAAAAGTTCGTCACCGAGCAGGCCTACGAGAATCCCGTCTTCGTCGAGGATCTGGTCCGCAACGTGGCAGCCCGCTCGGAACAGGATGAGAACATTCTCTGGTACCGTGTGGAGGCGGAGAACTTCGAGTCGATCCACAACCACAACGCCTACGCGCTCGTGGAGCGGAAATCGCACCGCGACCTCCCCTCCTAGGAAGGAAGCACGCCCTCTTTCCCGATGGAACACATCGCCCTGCTGGTCGCCCTCCTCGGCTATCTCTTCAGCTTCGGGCACACCCTTTTCGCCCTGGGGGCGGGACGTTTCCAGCCGGGCCGCTTCAATTTCGCGGCCATGGCAATCGGTGCGGCGGGACAGGGATGGTATCTCTCGATGCGCGGTGCCGCGGAGCACGCCTGCCCGATCGGCAACCTGGCGGAAATCCTGATCTTCCTCTCCTGGTCGATCGCCCTGATCTATCTGGTGATCGGCCCGACCTACCGTCTCTCGCTTATGGGGGCCTTCACCGCGCCCCTGGTCCTGGTGCTCCAGATCATTGCTCTCCTTCTTCCCCAAACTTCACGGATCGCCCCCTCTACCGGTAATCCCTGGGTGGAGACCCATGCGGCCGTCTCCCTGGTGGCCTACGGCGCCTTCGGCCTCGCCTGCGTGGCGGGACTGATGTTCCTCGTCCAGGAAGGGGAGCTGAAATCACGTCGTCCGAATCCCATTTTCCACCACCTCCCCCCGATCAGCGCCCTCTCTATGGCAATCCTGCGCCTGGTCTGGATCGGTTTCTTGCTGCTCACGCTCAGCTTCGCGGCGGGTCTGCTCGCCCACCTCGCGGTGGCCAACGCGAAGTTCGGCTTCTCCATCCTGATCTGGGCACTCTATGCGGTCATCCTGATCGGGGCGAAAGCCGGATGGCTCGCGGGAAGGCGATGCGCCGTGGCGGTCTCACTGACCTTCCTGATCGCGCTGCTCCTGCTCCCGGTGATCGAGCGCCTCTCCACCCACGCCAACGTATGAACATCCTCTGCGCAGGCCTGAATCACCGGAGCGCCCATGTCGATGTGCGCGAACGCTTCGCCATTCCGGAAACCGAGATGACCGAGATGCTGGGTCGCCTCCGCCGTGTCGAAGGAGTCTCCGGGGTTGTGATGCTCTCGACCTGCAACCGTGTGGAACTCTACGCCTCGAGCCTCTGCCCGATGCGCGCCCTTGATGGCTTCCGAGGCATCCTCACGGAGCGCGGCGGCCTGGAACCCCCGCTCTATCATCACGACACCCCACAGGCCGTGCGCCATCTCTTCCGCGTCGCCAGCGGTCTCGACTCCATGGTGATCGGCGAGACCGAGATCCTCGGCCAGGTAAAGAAAGCCTATTCCGTCGCCTCGGAGGCAGGCGTGGCCACGCGATCCCTTCACAAACTTTTCCAACATGCCTTCCGCGTCGCCAAGTCGGTGCGTACCGAAACCCAAATCACCAGCGGACCAACGTCGGTCGGTTCCGTGGCGGTGGAACTCGCGGGCAAGATCTTCGGATCCCTCGAGGGACGCCGCGTCATGATTCTGGGCGCGGGGGAGATCGGTGAGCGCACGGCCCGCAGCCTCCAGTCACGCGGTGTCCGCAGCGTGATCGTCTCCAACCGCACCTACGAGCGGGCCGCGGCGCTGGCAGCCGAGATCGGCGGGATGGCGCTGCATTTCGATCATTGGGAAAAGGCCTTCGGGGACATCGACATCCTGATCACCTCGACAAATGCACCCCACGCGATCCTGACCCCGGAGAAGCTCGTGCCGCTGATGAAGCTCCGTCGCGGCGCACCGCTCTTCGTGATCGACCTCGCGGTGCCGCGTGATGCCGATCCGGCGATCAACGAGATCGACGGCATCTTCCTCCACGACGTCGACAGCCTCGAGCAGATTGCGGCGCAGTCGCTTGATATCCGCAAGCAGGAGGTGGTCCGCTGCGAATCCTTGATCGACGACCATGTGGGGGGATTCCTCAACTGGCTCCGCAGCATCCACGACAGCGGGGAACACCGGCACCACGCCTCCTCATGAACCCATCCTCCCGGCCACTTGTCTTGGGGACCCGCGGAAGCGATCTGGCCCTCGCCCAGACCACGATGGTACGCCGCGCCCTGGAGGCGGCGCATCCCGGCCTTCTCATCGAGCAGAAGATCATTACCACCACCGGCGATGCGCGGACGGCGATGCCCCTCCATGAACCGACGGCCGAGGGCGCGGGACTCTTCACCAAGCAGCTCGAGGAGGCACTCCTCTCAGGAGAAATCGACCTGGCGGTTCACAGCCTGAAGGATCTTCCTGTGGAGACTCCTGCAGGTCTGGAGCTTGCGGCGATCCTCCCGAGGGCGCCGATTGACGATCTGCTTGTCTCCCGCCATCCCGGAGGTCTGGCCGGACTTCCGGCCGGAGCGACCATCGGCAGCAGCAGTCCCAGGCGCGCTCTTCTCATTCAGGCGCGGCATCCCGATCTTCAACTGATCCCGATCCGGGGGAATGTCCCGACCCGCCTGCAAAAAGTGGCGCTCGGTGATCCCTACGACGCAACGGTCCTCGCGGCGGCTGGCTTGGGCCGCCTCGGCCACGATCTTTCGAAGGACCATCTCGTGATCGATGGAGTCACCCTGTCGCTGGAAGCCCTCGACTGGATGTTGCCTGCTCCCGGTCAGGGAGCAGTTGCCGTCGAGACGCGTGCCGGCGATCCGTCCGCACAACTTCTGGCGCCGCTTCATGACGTGACGACCGCACGCTGCGTCGAGGCCGAACGTC
>CAIZIQ010000263.1 GCA_903933015.1 uncultured Spartobacteria bacterium
CCGCACTCCTGTCACGATCGAGGAGACCCGCAGCGTCTCCCCGACGCTTGGGCAGGATTCGATCCGGAGCGGCATAGTTTCCGGCATCGGCGGGCTCGCCTTGGTCATGCTCTTCGTCCTTTTCTACTATCGTCTGGCCGGTTCGGTGGCCCTGATTGGGCTTTGGATCAATATCATCCTGCTCTTTGGCATGATGTCGATGTTCCACTTTGTCCTGACTCTGCCTGGTATCGCCGGCATCATCCTGACGATCGGTTTGGCCGTGGATGCGAATGTGCTGCTCTACGAGCGTCTCCGCGAGGAGTTGGCTGCCGGCAAGTCGCTTGGGGCGGCCATCGATGGCGCCTACAGCAAGGCTTTCAGTGCGATCTTTGATGCGAATGCCACCACGCTGATCACGGCGGGTATTCTTTTCTGGCAGGCGACGGGACCTGTCCGCGGTTTCTCCGTAACCCTGATGCTCGGCATCGTGGCATCGCTTTTCTCCGCGATTCTCTTCACCAGGACGGCCTTCCGCTGGATGATGAAATTCGGTGGACTGAGGCGCCTGACGATGGCGAATCTCGCACCCCGGCATCAGTTCAATTTTCTCGGCAAACGCGTGGTTGCTGTCTTCATCTCGCTTGTGCTTATCGGCGGTTCGATCGGGTTCTTTGCCAAGCGTGGAGCTGATAACTTCGGTATCGATTTCCGAGGTGGCGATCTCCTTGTGATTGATTCCCAGCCCGCTCTGACGGTGAACGAGGCCCGGGAGGCCCTTCTGCCCCTCCACCTGACCGAGGAAACGATCCAGCTTGAGCAGGCGGGTACCCAGCAGATGCTGGCCATCCGCAGTGCGGAAGATACTTCCACGAAGATCTTTGAGCAGCTCAAGCAGAGCTTCCCCGACCGCAAGCTCATCGCCGCGCAGCAGGAGAAGGTCGGTGCGCAGATCGGCCTCGAGTTTGCCAAGAAGGCCCTTCTAGCACTCGGTCTGGGAATGGTCGGCATTCTGGTCTACGTGACGCTCCGGTTTGAGTTTTCCTTTGCGGTCGGCGCCCTCGTCGCCCTTCTGCACGATGTGATCATAACCGTCGGTGTTTTCTCGCTGGTGGGAGGAGAGCTTTCGCTCGTGATGGTCGGCGCGATCCTCACGATCGCGGGCTACTCGATCAATGACACGATCGTCGTCTACGATCGTATCCGCGAAGGACTGCGCCATCGTACCGGTGGCAGCGTCGAGAGCCTGATGAACCGCAGCATCAACGAAACGCTTGGCCGCACGATCCTTACCGGCGGCATGACGCTCCTCTCGGTGGCGGCGCTCTTCTTCTTTGGAGGGGCTGTGCTCAAGGATTTCGCTTTCGCGATCCTCATCGGTATTCTCGTGGGAACTTACTCCTCGGTCTTTGTCGCCTCACCGATCGTGCTTTGGTGCTCAAGACTGGGAGCTAAGAGAGCCGCTGCCGGTAAGTAATGTTCTTTTCCAAGAGTCTTCAGCTTTCAGTCTAAACAACCTTTCCATATGTCCCTTCTCGTTCTTGGTTCCATTGCCCTCGACACCGTCAAGACTCCCATCGAGGAGCGGGCCGATCTTCTTGGGGGCTCTGCTTCGTACGCTGCAGTGGCCGCGAGTTTCTTCTCTCCTGTGAATCTCGTCGGGATTGTTGGCGATGATTTCCCAAAGGAGAATATCGAGTTTTTCAAAAGCAGGGACATTCATCTCGAGGGGCTGCAGGTGGTTCCCGGCAAGACCTTCCGTTGGTCCGGAGAATACATGTGGGATATGAATCAGCGCGAGACGCGCTCGGTGGAGCTGAATGTCTTCGAAAATTTCACACCCGATCTTCCCGAGGCCTACCGCTCGGCCCGGATGGTTCTGCTCGGAAACATCGCGCCCGCCCTCCAGCACCACGTGCTCGACCAGTTGGTGCGTCCCCACTTTGTGATCGCCGACACGATGGATCTCTGGATCAACATCGCGAAGGAGGAACTCCTCAGCCTGATCGCCCGGGTTGACATGCTCATCCTCAACGATGGCGAGGCACGCGAACTCACTGGCGAGACCAGCCTGATCAAGGCCGGACGCCGGATCCGTGAAATGGGCCCTTCGGCAGTGGCCATCAAGAAGGGGGAGCATGGCTGCCTCCTCTTCGGCGACAGCAATTTCTTCAGCTGCCCCGCATATCCCCTCGAGGACATTCATGATCCGACCGGTGCGGGTGACTGCTTTGCGGGTGGGCTCGCGGGTTATTTGGCCAGCCGTCATCTCAGCGATGCCGATCTTGCTGAAAAGAAAGAAATTCCCTTCGAGATACTGCGCCAGGCCGTGGTGGAGGGGAGTGTGATCGCCAGCTTCAACGTTGAGTCCTTCAGTATGGATCGCCTCCGGACGGTGACAAAGAAGGAGATCTCCGAGCGCTATGAGATCTTCAGGAATCTGAGCAGGTTCGAGGCGATTTGACGCAGAGTCGCTGGATATCCCTCTTTGCAGGAAAGGGGTCTCCTCTGTCGGATTGATCGGCAGTTTGCTGGAGGCACGATGTCGACGGTACCCGGAGTTGGCCTTGTCGTCGGCAGCCGGGCACCCCATGATGGGAAAACGCTTATGAAAAGCTCCACCCCCCACGGATCCCACCCGGAAGTCTCCATGCTACTCGCTCCAGAGGATCTTTATCCCTTGTTGGAGTGCCGTCACAGTGACCCTCATCGGATTTTGGGCGTTAGGAAGATGACGGGGAAAAAAACGGTGGCTCGGGTGTTTCATCCGGGTGCAGCTGCAGTTTCTTTGGTGTTTACCAAGGGAGAAAAGCTGGCTCTGACCAAGACCCATGCCGATGGCCTTTTTGAGGCTGAGACATCCAAGGATCTTCCCTCCGTTCCTGAATCCTACGAAATCGAGGCGACGCTGAGGGATGGATCATTTGCCAGGTACCGTGATGCTTATGCCTTTGCTCCAACGGTGGGGGAGGTCGATCTCTATCTGCTCGGCGAGGGGCGGCACCTTGAAGCTTACCGGGTGCTCGGGGCGCATCCGCGTGAGATTGCCGACACTCCGGGAACATCGTTCGCCGTCTGGGCTCCAAACGCACAGCGCGTCAGTGTCGTCGGCGATTTCAACGGCTGGGATGGGCGCTTTCACATGATGCGTCGTCTGGGTGGTTCCGGGATCTGGGAAATCTTCATTCCCAGCGTTGAGGAGGGGGATCACTACAAGTTTGAGATCCGTGGACCGCAGGGAGATGTTTTTCTGAAGACCGATCCATACGGATTTTATGCCCAGCACGACCTGCGTACCGCCTGCATGGTGACTGATCTGGAGCGGTATGGATGGAGCGACGGGGAATGGATGGCTAGGCGCGCTTCACACGATCCCTACTCCTCCCCGATGTCGGTCTACGAGGTACATCTCGGGTCATGGCGTAGGAATCCGGAGGATCATGACCGTCCCCTCAGTTATCTGGAGCTCTCGCAGGAGCTTGTTTCCTATGTCACCGAGATGGGGTTCACCCATGTCGAACTGTTGCCCGTCATGGAG
Source organism: uncultured Spartobacteria bacterium (assembly GCA_903933015.1). Classification (GTDB taxonomy): domain Bacteria; phylum Verrucomicrobiota; class Verrucomicrobiia; order Chthoniobacterales; family UBA6821; genus UBA6821. The sequence goes on from CAIZIQ010000263.1 coordinate 3,518, forward strand.
CATCCTTTCGATGGATCATGGGGCTATCAGGTGGTCAATTTCTTCGCTCCCAGCAGTCGCTTCGGAACTCCCGATGAGTTTCGTCACCTCGTCGATGCCCTGCATCGGGCGGGCATCGGAGTGATCCTCGACTGGGTGCCCGGGCATTTTCCGAAGGATGCCCATGGCCTCGCGCGCTTTGACGGAACGGCTCTCTATGAACATGAGGATCCTCGCCTGGGCGAGCATAAGGATTGGGGGACACTCATTTTCAACTACGGTCGCAATGAGGTCCGGAACTTCCTGATCGCAAATGCCCTCTTCTGGCTCGACCAGTACCATATCGACGGTCTCCGCGTGGATGCGGTTGCATCGATGCTCTATCTCGACTACTCGCGCAACGCCGGAGAGTGGGTTCCCAATCGCTTTGGCGGGCGGGAAAACCTCGATGCCATTGAGTTTCTGAAGGCCTTTAATATGGCCTGCTACACCCGCCACCCCGGAGTCATCACGATCGCCGAGGAATCGACGGCATGGCCTGGTGTCTCCAAGCCGGTCTATGACGGTGGGCTGGGTTTTGGATTCAAGTGGAACATGGGATGGATGAACGACTCGCTTCGGTACATCGCGCGTCCTCCCATTCATCGGAAGCACCATCAGGGGGAGATCACTTTTTCCATGCTATACGCCTACCATGAGCACTTTATCCTGGTGCTCAGTCATGACGAGGTGGTGCATGGCAAGGGATCACTGATGAACAAGATGCCTGGTGATGACTGGCAGAAGGCGGCCAACCTGCGGATGTTCCTGAGTTGGATGTGGACCCATCCCGGCAAGAAGCTCCTCTTTCAGGGCTGCGAGATCGGTCAGTGGCGCGAGTGGGATCACTCCCATAGCATCGACTGGCACCTGCTCGAGTATCAGCCTCACTCGGGAATGCAGGCTTTGGTCCGTCGCCTCAATGAGATCTACCGGAGCGAACCGGCTCTCACGGCTCTGGACGACTGCCCGGAGGGATTCGAGTGGGTGGATTTTCATGATGCGGAAAACACAGTTTGGTCCTTCCTGCGCAAGACTCCACGCTCAGCAGATGGTAAGCCCGTTGCGAACGATCTGCTGGTGATTGTGAATGCCACCCCGGTGGTGAGGCATGGCTACCGCATTGGAGTTCCCGTGGCCGGAAATTATGAGGAAATCCTCAACTCGGACGCAGCATGCTTCGGTGGCAGCGATTCGGTTGGATATCACACGATTCATGCCGATCCCGTTCCTGCTCATGGGCGACCACACTCCCTTGTTCTTGATTTGCCTCCCTTGGCTGTTCTTGTGTTGAAGGTTCCATAGGTGGAAAAGCAGCCCAAAATATTTTCAACAAATCTTCCAAAGAGCACTTGACCGCTGCCTCTTTCGGATACAGCTTGCACCAGCTAACGCTAACCACAACCCCATGAAACACCTCAAAAACATCACTAGTCGTTTCGCAGCTTTCACCCTCATCGAACTCTTGGTCGTGATCTCGATCATCGCGATCCTCGCATCGCTGGCGCTTCCGGCTGTTACCGGGGCTCTTGCCAAAGGCCAGATCACGCAGACCACCAGTAACTACCGCCAGCTGTATGTGCTGACTCAGAGTGCCTCGCTCGATTCCCAGACTGCGGGTGGTGCCGGTGCCTTCCCTGGAGACGTTTCGAATAGTGTTAGCGGTTGGAGTAATGCACTCGTTCCTAACTACTGCTCGGCAACTACATTTGGTAACCTAGGGTCTGTCAAAGGTCAGGCTACAAACACAACAACATGGTATGTTAAGAGCTCTGATGATCCAGCCACGATCTTTCTAAGCACGGCTGGTATCTCCGGAACTAGTTCAAACCTCACCTTTGCTGCCACTGGTCCTTACGGAGCGAAAGGTGGAGCTCTTGTCACCATTGGAGGATCGGCAATTAGCCTGACAGGCACCAATTCACCGCAACTCACCAATGGAAGCATCGTCGCTTCCACTAATGGCTCTGCTGTCTTCTAAAAAATATTAAATCTTAAAAAAAGGGAGCCTCTTTGGAGGCTCCCTTTTTTGTCTCTCGACACCGCGCTCTCCTTTCGGTGACATAGATGACCGACTCTTATGGCCTCGAAATCCAATCCCAAGAAATCCAAACCAGCCAAGCCCGCTTCCCCTGCAAGCTCAAAGGGTGAGCGTGGTGTCGTCATGAACGGTGCGGAGATTCTGGTCGCCTCCTTGGAGCGCGAGGGAGTGGACTACGTTTTTGCCTATCCGGGTGGATGTTCCATGCCGATCCATCAGGCCCTGACCAAATCAACGAGGATCCGCACGATCCTACCCCGTCACGAACAGGGTGGGGGCTTTGCAGCCGAGGGTTATGCCCGGGTGACGGGGAAGGCCGGCGTCTGCATGGCCACTTCCGGTCCGGGAGCCACGAACCTGGTGACCTGCATTGCCGATGCCTACATGGACTCGGTGCCACTCGTGGCGATCACCGGTCAAGTGCCTCAGGAGATGATCGGTCGCGGGGCCTTCCAGGAGACCGATTTCTTTGGGATGACGCTCCCCGTCGTCAAGCACAGCTATCTGGTGATGGATATCAACGACATCCCCAGGATCATCAAGGAGGCATTCCACATTGCTCAGACAGGCCGTCCCGGACCGGTGTTGGTCGATATCCCCAAAAACATCCAGAATAAGACGGCTCAGCCAATCTTCCCAAAAAGCGTTTCGCTGCGCGGATATAACCCCATTCGCCGTGCGGACGAACTGGCCCTGCAGGAGATGCTTGGTCTGATTGCCTCTGCCAAGAGGCCGATGATCTACTGCGGCGGCGGCGTGATCACCGCGGAGGCTGCCAAGGAGTTGACCGAGTTCGCGGAGCGCACTCAGATCCCCGTGGCCACGACCCTGATGGGTATCGGTGCCTTCCCGGAAACCCATCCCCTCTCACTCAAATGGCTTGGCATGCATGGCACCGTCTATGCCAACAACGCCGTCAACGAGGCCGACCTCCTGCTCGCCATCGGCGTCCGCTTCGACGACCGCGTGACCGGAAAGGTGGAGAAATTCTGCGAGCACGGCACGATCGTCCATATCGACATCGATAATTCCGAGATCAACAAGAACAAGGCGGTCAAACTCCCGATCCTGGGTGATGTGAAGGATGCCCTGACGCGTCTCAATAAGGAACTCGACCGCACCGGCAGCAAGCCTGTGAAGAAGGGGCATACCCGTTTCCCTGCGTGGTACAAGCAGATTGAGAAGTGGAAGAAAGATCATCCCCTCAGCTATAAGGATACGCCCGATGCCATCCAGCCGCAGCATGTGATCCAGCTCCTGATGGAGCTTACCAAAGGAGAGGCCATCATTGCGACCGGCGTGGGTCAGCACCAGATGTGGGCTGCGCAGTTCTACAATTTCACCCAGCCCCGTACCCTCGTGACCTCGGCCGGACTTGGATCGATGGGTTTCGGTTACCCCGCCGCGCTCGGAGCCAAGCTGGGACGTCCCGACAAGCAGGTGGTCGACATTGATGGGGACGGCTCTTTTCTGATGAATGTTCAGGAGTTGGCCACGGCCCATATCGACGGGATTGCACCCAAGGTGATCATCCTCAATAACCAGCATCTCGGCATGGTGGTGCAGTGGGAGGACCGTTTCTATAAAAGCAACCGCGGGCACACGTTCCTCGGGGATCCCAAGGATCTGAACCGTATCTATCCCGATTATCTCGGCATCTGTCAGGGCTTTGGTGTGCCGGCCGAACGAGTCCTTCACAAGAAGGATCTGCGGGCTGCGATGCAGCGCATGCTCGATTCCAAGGAGACCTACGTTCTCGACGTGATGACTCCCTACACCGAGCACGTACTCCCGATGATTCCGACAGGGATGACCTACAAGGATATCATTACGGAGTAGACCGTATTGTTCCGGAGGTGGACTCGATTGGGAGTCCTGCGGGGTAAAACCCAAAAAAGGGAGCGATGACGGAGGGGCTAATAATAGCTTTTCGAAATTGTTCAAAAAATCTTTCCGTCTGCTCCAAAGATTTTTTAGGCAATCTCTTGCGCCCGCAAGGAATGGTGCTCCATTTGAATCATGAAAGAGTTTCTCCCCAGAAACGCCGGCCATGGGGGAGCTACACCTTTCTTCAAGGCTGGCTTCACTCTTTTGGAATTACTGTCGGTCATGGGGATCATGAGTGTGGTCATGTGCCTCACGGTTCCGTCAATCCATGGAATCAAGGGGGCGGGTAACCTGACAACCAGCGCGGGAAGCATCAGTGCAATTCTGACACACGCCAGAAACGAGGCCATGCTCAGGAATACCTATGTGTATGTTGGCTTCTATGAATCCGACGTGGCACGCTCCGACACGCTCCGTCCTGCCCCCGCCGGTCAAGGCAGGCTCTGGGTGGCTACAGCCGCTACCAAGGATGGCATGCAGGGTTATAGTACTACAGACTCGACCTATTGGAGCACCGCGAATCTGACTCCGGGTGGCAAACTCCAGTATTTTGAAGACATTCACCTGGCAACCAACGCACCCTTTTATTCATTCAAGGCAACGGCAAACACCGTCAGCCCCGTGGGAGATTCCTCCGTCACCAACACACCGTTCGGATGGCCTCTTGAAAATTCCAATTCCGTGACCCAATTCACCCGAGGTGTCATTCAGTTCACACCGCAGGGCACCGCCATGCTGCCCGGTTCCCCGACGCCTCCCGAGTATCTTCAGATAGCCTTGATTCCCACGCATGGCAATTCGGTCCCAACCAATTCCCCGAATGCGGCTGTCATTCAGATTGATGCCGTGACGGGCACTGTTCGTACCTTCAGACCGTAACAATCTCCAACCCCAAACCCCCATGAACAACACAACACAAAGAAAAACCGGCGGGTTCACCCTGATCGAAGTCTGCGTTGCCCTAGGAATTGCGGCAATATGCATACTGACCCTGCAGCAAGTGATTCCCACGAGTCTGAAAGTAGCCAACAACGCAAGCGATCAATCTGCTGCGTCGGCCATGATGTCAGCCATCTCGCAGGATCTTCGGAATACCCCTGCCGGACAAAACACGTCTCCGGGATTCGGAATTACCCTTCCCGTGGATGCCACCAATGCCTCGACATTGATTTCCACAAATCTCTATCTGGCAGCGGACGGAGTCGGCGTCAATTCACCATCCCAAGCCCGATATGCGGCGACGGTCTGGATGAGTAATGCCGCTTCGGCGACAGTCACCTCACTCACAACCGCCAGAATTAAAGTCTACTGGCCTCCGACCGGCAATACCCAGGGATCGGTGGAGACAGTGACTTCGTTCAACCGTCAGTTTCAGCGCGGTGGAGCCTATGTCGCGACAAAAGTAGCCACTAACAGCGGTAGCGACAGCGGAAGCGGTTACAATGGCGGCAGTAGCAGCGGAGGAGGCTGCAACAATGGTGGTTACAATGGCGGCAGCAGCAGCGGAGGAGGCTGCAACAATGGTGGTTACAATGGCGGCAGCAGCAGCGGAGGAGGCTGCAATGGTGGTTACAATGGCGGCAGTAGCAGTAGCAGTGGCGGCGGCTGCAGTGGTGGTAATCCCGGTGGAGGCAACGGATGCGACTCCGGTGGCTGTGGTTCTCAGCGAAATAATGGATGCGGTCAGAATAAATAATCGGAAAACTCGATCGGGGTGGTGCGCTTCGGGCTTCACCCTGATCGAGATGCTCGTGGCACTGGCCGTTCTGGCCGTTCTGGTGGCATTGCTGGGGCAGGTGGTCAATCAGGTTTCCGAGACGATCACCAGAGCCACGGAGCATACGCAGAGTGATACGGAAGCTGAGGTCATTTTTGACCGTATCGGGGATGATATCGCCCAGATCATTAACCGCACCGATGTCGACTCCCTATTCGTTGGGATGTCTACAAACTCCGGAGGCTCTGATAATAACGACCAGATGTTTTTCTACAGCCAAGGAGCCGGGTTCTCCACCAATGGGAGCAATCCGAGTCCGGTTACGCTTATCTCCTATCTTGTGACGAATCAGGCGCTCGTACGACTTGGGGTTGCCCGATCTTGGGATGACATTCCCTTCATCACGCCCTCCAATGGCATCACGGAATTCAGTGGATCCACCCCCTTATCGAATGTGGGAAACCCAACCAACTATTTCCATGTCATCGGCCCGTCGGTCTTCCGTATGGAGGTTGCCCTGCTCATGGAGCCAGACTCCATAAACCCCGATGGGAGCACAAACGGGATCAACACCTATGCCAATGTCGGGAGTGGAACCAATTCCTGGCATGGATTAACGAATGTTTCATCGATCGTCGTGGCGCTCGGCATCCTGGACCAGACCAGTCGTAAAATCATGACGCCGCAGCAACTCAGCAACGTTGCCGCGGCTTTGCCAGATTCCATGACCAATGGAGGCGTTCCGATCGGAAACTGGAGTACGAACGCCTATTCCGTCCCCAATATTCCCCACGCCGCGATTTCCCAAGTCCGTGTCTATCAGCGCTCCTTTCCCGTCAAGCGATGAGTCGGGCTGATCGACACGCCTAAGGAATCAAAACATGGAAGAAAGCTGAAAAATCAGAGAGAGTCCGAAGGAGAGGATTGAAAACTTTCAGCAAGCCCGCATCTTCCTCACCATTCCCTCAACTTGATCATGCTGAAACCCGCCTCCATTGCCACGGACTCCGATTAGTCCGCTTCAAAGCCCAAGTTAAGTTTTCAGACGGTTTCACGATCCTCAGCTACTCTTCCTTCAAAGATGAATCCCCCAACTCATGGGAACGCTATGGCAACCGGAGGAGGTGAACGTAGTCTAACAGCTCGTAGCAGCGCCCCGGGAAGTCATGCAAACCGTCAAGGTGCCGCCTTGATCATCATTCTCGTGATTCTGGTCATGCTGTTCATCCTCCCGTTGGCATTTTTTATCCAAAGTGGGATGCAGCGTCAGATTTCCAACGCCAGTGCGACGATTGGAGTCGAGGGGGTTTTAGCCGAGGGGGCGATCGAGCGAATCATGAGTGATTTTGAACAGGAGATTGCCGCAGGATCGACCGCGGTTGCCACATCGGTGACCAATATAGCGGCCGGTACGGTCTCCACCAACCTCGTCTACTACCCTGCAAGCAGTATCAATATGGTGCCTGCGTTGGCTGGCTCTTCAGGTACCAACGGGCTGGAGAATCTCGTGAAACGGAGCGCTTATGGGATCACCAACTACCCGGGAGGGTCTTCGCTGGCCGTCCAATCCTCCACAACCAATCCCTCGTTGAATGGGTTCTCGGTGACGCTTCCCACATGGAATCAGCACCTCCTGGTAGCCCGGGCTCAGCCCAATAGTGGCAGCGACACCACACCCACAAATTCCTTCCTGCCACCCGACTGGATTATTGTTTCCAGGAATGGCTTAATTCCCACGGCCTGGAGTAATTCCCTGTGTTGGTCGGTAACGAACACGACGAGCGTGGTTGGACGCTATGCCTATGCGGTGTATGAGGAGGGGGGACTGCTGGATGCCAATGTGGCCGGATATCCGACGGCACTGACCAATCAGGCATCGCTGCCCGTCTGCGGAAAGGGGGGGGAGTTCTTTGCCGACCTGACTCAGATCGGCCTGGATTCCACGCAGATCAATGCACTCGTTGCCTGGAGAAACTATGCAAGTGCCCAAGCGACGGGAACATTTCCCGGCTACTCGATTCCTGACAATGGAGCCAGCTACAGCCTGGCTGTTCTTGGAAACAACAACGGCTTCATGGCTACTTTTAACACGAACACGGTCCCCTGTGCGAATTCATCGGGATACGGGACGGATCACCAGTTTACCAGTCGTCAGGAATTGATCTCTTTCCTGGAGGCTTGCGAGCCCGGCAAGGCCGCATCGGCAATGAATGCGCTTCGGTATCTTGGGAACTTCAGCCGATGCCTGAACCAACCCTCCTATGCTCCGGCATCCACAAGGCCTACCGTGCTTTCCTTGGCCAATGGAGGAAACAATGTCTCCGCCTACGGCAATGACAATACGATCAATCCCTCATTTCTGGGTATCGAGGTCAATTCCCAGAGCTTCATCAGGAACCATGGCGGGACTGCCAATGTGGGGGATCCTCTGGTTCAAAAACGATTTCCGCTCAGTCTCCTTTCCTGGATTACCTATGCCGGGCCCAGCGCTACAGCCAGCAGCACTTGGGCTCCGTATCTCGCTGCTGGAATCCCCCAGTCGCTTCTTGCGCTCGGCACCGCAAACAACATCCAGGGATATTTCGGTCTCACCTGGAACAGCAATGCCGCTTCTTCCTCGTACGGATCATGGACCTATCGGAGTGCGAGCAATCAACCGATCATGACGCTTTCTCAAGTGGCAGCGGCCGGCCGCGAGCCCGATTTTTTTGAACTGCTCAAAGCCGCCCTCACGATCGGTTCCCTTGGAAAGTCCTACACCTATTCGGCAACTCCCGACATAAACACTCCTGCCGGCTACAATC
>CAIZIQ010000264.1 GCA_903933015.1 uncultured Spartobacteria bacterium
CATTTGTCGGTCCATGCCTTGTCCTGAATGGTTCGGAGATTCTGCGCGAGATGATGTCGAACCTTAACGGGCAACTTCAGGCTAGCAGGAAGGAACTGGTCATCCAGGTAAACCGGGGTGGATTCAGTCTCGACACCATGAGGGGTGTTCAGTTTGAGCAGGTCATGAGGCTAAGGACTTTGAATCGTTTCGGAGGACGCCTTGAGTCCCTTATCAATGCCCCGAGCATCCCCACTTTCGACTACTACCTTTTCACCAGGGAGTTGCTCGGGGAACTAAGCGCACTGCATCCCGAGAAGGATCTCTACGAGTGCGGGCCCTACGATCATGACAGCCCTTATCAAAGTCTCAGCGAGATTGTTTCCAAAGTACGGCTTTACCTCCGCGGAGCCGTCACCCCGAATTTCATCAAGGTCGATTTTACCGAGGTGCAGGGCATGCTTCAGGCGACCCTCACCGAAGAGGAGTTGACCGCACCCAGCGATTACTTCCTTGGAATCGAGACCAAGGAGGATCCTGTTTCCCTCGCGCGCTTCGTACAAAACGAGGATGCTTTCAAGTTGATGCCCTTGAGCATGGCGAACAGGGCGGTACGCGGAGTCCTGCTCAAGGAAGAACGCTTTCCCCCCATGGAACTCCCTACCCAAGGTGGACTATACTACTACCGCCTCCTGCGCGGGGATTGTGCGCAAGTCTGGAGCCTTGCGCAGGCTGAGAAGTCAATGATCGTCAGGTGGATCGGCAATGAAGGTGCTGACTACAAGGTGTCATTGTACATGGTGACCTCCCCGCTTCCCGCATGACGCCGAATCAAGCCTGTGATCCTGTTTTCCTGAGGATCTGCGAACTTAACAGAATCGGTCGTACTGGGGGGAAGTGTCCTGATTACGCGGATCTTCGCATAGAAATGCTGGCATTGCTGGGGGATGTCCGGAAGACGATGCTCGCCGACTCCTCCCTGGAGAGGCATTGGATATCACTTGAACTTCCGTTGATCTTTTTCGTTGATTCGATGATCTCGGAGAGCAAGCTGCCGATTGCATCCGAGTGGAACAGGAAGCGGCTCGCCTACGAACGCAAGGAACTGGCTGGGGATCAGAAATTTTTCGATCTGCTGGATGCGACACTTGCGGATACGGGAGTCGACTCCACGGCCCGACTTCCGGTTTTCTACACCTGTCTCGGTCTAGGATTTCTAGGTATGCATGCGGGAGATCCAGCCCCGGTTCAGAAGATAATGGCCTCGCTTGTGACCCGCATTGAGCCACCCATCGGTGTGGAATTTCGCAACAAGATCACTCCGGAGGCCTATGACCATGTGGACACCCGCAACCTGATCCAGCCCCCCCCTATAAGGACAGGGCTTCTTGTGGCCATGTTTGGGGTGCTATTGCTGCTCTGCATCGTGCTCAGCCTCTACATTTTTCAGAAAGCGACAGTCGGCGTGAGTACTGATCTTCACTCCATCGTGAAACATTCCCTGAACGGCGGGGTGTCCTTCTGGAAATAACCCGATAAAGCCGTGAAAGACCTACTCTATGTGCTGAAGTTTTTCGGAAGCCTGCCGTTCTGGCTCCGGTTTCTGATTTACCTGCTCCTCTCCGCCATTGTGGTCGCTGTCGCTGGTTACTGGGGGAAGCATGCCGCAGTGATTGCCGCTGTGGCCTGCATCGTCCTGGCTGTTCTGCTGATGATCTTGTCACGGCTTTCCCAGTGGGTGAGGGAGCGTAAGGCTGCAGAACTCAGGGGTGAAGGTCTTGATTTCGGAGTTCCCTCGTCGCTAGTTGACACGGATCTTTTGGAGAGACTCTCAAATCTGCGCAGGGAATTCGCCAACGGCATCCACAAGTTCCAGGTCTTTGGCAAGGACGTGTATGAGTTGCCCTGGTACATCATGATTGGCGAGCATTGCTCGGGGAAGACGGAGGCCGTGCTGCACTCCAAGGTGGATCTGCCTCGCGATCTTCAAAACAAGCCTCAGGAGTCGGCGGGCACCTCCCATCTCAACTGGTGGTTCACGAACTACGGTGTTCTTCTCGACACTAGCGGGGATATGGTATTCCGCGCGGACGATGCCAGTGTCTCTCCCGATTGGAGTGAGTTTTTGGAACTCCTGAAGAAGCATCGCCCCAACTGCCCGGCGAACGGCATCGTCATGGCCATATCTGTAGAATCACTTCTCAACGATTCCCCCAAAGAAATTGACCGTAAGGCGGGGATTGTCGCGCGACACCTCGATAAGTTGCAGGAATCGTTCGGTGTGAAACTTCCGGTCACTGTCATTATCACCAAATGTGATCTTCTTGAGGGATTTCTTCCCTTTTTCGATGGTCTGAAGGATCCGAAACTCCAGCAGCAGATGCTTGGATGGTCCAATGCGGCCCCCTTGGAGGCCCCTTTCAGGCCAGAGGTTTTTGAGGATTTCATGCACTCGATTGTCCAGCGTCTTCGCAGGGTTCGCCTGGAGTTGCTAGGGACTCCGGTGCCTCAGAACGGTTTGCCCCGGAGGGCGGATGAGGTTGATGAGTTATATGCCCTTCCTGAGACCGTCTTGCAACTCGTGAACCCATTGCGCTCGTTTCTTGAGGATATTTTTGTCTCGCGTCAGTGGGCCATGAGTCCCCTTTTTCTCCGCGGTGTCTACTTCACCTCGGCCTGTCCATCGGAAGTCATGAATCAGGAGGTTTCTTCAACAGAACCGGGAAAGTCGACCGAGGTCTCCTGGTATAACAAAACATCCTATTTTCTCCGGGAGGTCTTTCTTGCCAAAATCTTCAGGGAGGATGGCTTGGTCACCATCACGGGAACAGATCTCCAGAGGAACCTTCGATACAGGACAATTGCATTTCTGATTGGTATTTTGATCCTGACACTGATTGTTTTTCAGATCGGTACCGCCTACAAGTCGCTCAAGGCCAATATCAGCCCTCAAGAACCGTACTGGCAGAGAGCATCGGAGGGATGGGATAGTGCGGGATATTTCAGCCCCATTGTGGTACGCGGTGGCACGACGGCAACAAGCTACCTTTATCGCGGAAACAGTCCCATTGGGGGAGGTATCGATCTTTCGGTCACCGGCTTTCTTGAGCAACTTGCCATCATGAGTTCCGAAGGACCTTCACGGGCGTTTCTCGACTGGCATCCTTTTTCCAAATTTTTTTACAGGAGCGGTACGGGGCGGTACGGAGCCCAACGTGTCGTCTTCGAGGCGAGTGTCGTGAAACCTCTGCTGGATGCCACCCGTGAGAAGATCTGCCGCTCCGCAAGCGTGGACAGCCCGATCTCCTCCTACGCAACGAACACGTCCCTGAAAGACCATCTCAATACTAAGGAGGCAAAGGCCCTGCTTGAGCTCGTGATCATTGAGTCGGAAATAATCCAGAGATCCGACGGACACACGAACTCGTCCCCTGGAATCACCTATCTCCCCAGTCTGCTTGATTACACCGCGGGGACGAATTCCGCTGATCTCACAGCCCTCATGAACTGGACCTACGGAGTCAATCCCACAGGAAGAAACCAATGGCCTCCGGACTGGATGTCGGGAGGCAATTCGCTTCAGTCCAACAAGGCCATTAGCCAAGGCCTTAACCAACTGGTGAAGAACTCCCAGCAGGAATTGGACCGCTTTGACAAGAAAATGGCTTTGCTCCAGAAATTGGCAGACTCTGCCATTGCCTATTCGGATACGGAGTCAAAACTCTCCTCCGCTACCAGTGTTAAGGGTGATAGTGCCGGCACGGAGACTGCGGTCAACAATGCATTTCAAAACCTCCAGACGGCCAAGGTGGTGATGGAGCAAAACCTGAATCTTGTGAGGGCGTCCGGACTTTTCGGCAACGGTCCTGAGACGCTCACCTCGGCAGTGAATCTTCTGAAGCGCGGCAATGAGTCCTACTTCGGTGTGGTCAACACCATCATGGATGCCATCAATCAGGTTCTTCCTCCTGCCATCCAGACCAACCAACCAGCATCACTCTCCTTTCTTGCCAGCCAGGCTGCGGCCAATGTCCCTGCAGTCTCCTCCGTCAACTCGGCCCTCCAGTCTGTCACCAATGCGACGTCGCTTCTTCCCTCCACAGCTTCCAAGAAATACCAGCTCTTCCATCAGATTCAGGAGAAGCTTGCGGGTATCACCAGCATGATCTCGCAGAAGGTGGACCTTGTCATCACGGACAAACTCCTCGCTTCCTATCAATCCATCGATCAGAACCTCTTTAATCCTTACGAGAACAAACCTTCCTATCTCTGGCGTTGGAACGGGTATAAGGAGTGCTCGTCGCCAACCACCGGTCTTGAGTTCAACGACGGCATGTATCTTGTTGATCAGCGGTGGTATCAACTTGGTCAACTCATGAGTTCCCTGAATGAGATTTTCGTCAGGGTGGACGCTTATGCGGGACCGCTCAACGATGAATTTCAGGCAACCTGCACCTATTTTTTGCAGAATTTCAGGGATCGGCAAACCCAGTTATTCGTTACGAACTACATCAAGCAGGCCAAGGATGCGCTCAAAAGGGTGGCCCGCTTTCCACTTGTTTATCCCCCTGGACCGGATGACCAGGCGCTTGATTTCAACCAACTGCTCGCATCCCGAGGGTTGCTCGACGCAATCAGCCAGGACCTGCAGACCTCTGTCTTCAAATCGCTCACGAAAACCGAACAAAAGCCCGCCATCGACTTTTCTTCAAAACTTTCCCCTCTATACAGCGTTGTCGATGCATTGATCCTTCCCAATGGTACCCCGGCAAGGGTTTCCGTTACCCTCTTCAATGGACAGGCCCAAACCCAGCTCTCCGGTCCTAATTATGCCCCGCTCCCTTCGCCGACGCCGACGCCGACGCCCCCGCCTCGCTCCGCAATGAGCAAGCTCTTCTTCGATATCGGATCACCTCCTGCCGCTCCTCCCCCTCCGGATGCGGGCATCGTTTCGACAATGAACTGGAATGCTCTTGAGTTGGTCGGGCAAGGGAGCGGGGGAGTCTACCCTCTCGACTCACAGACCGACATCACCCTGGGAACATTTTCCGTCCAAGATCCTTTCAGCTTCCAGGTATATCATTCCCTCATGGCCTCTGATGGAACCCAAACCGTCGATGGTGGTGAAAACTGGTCGGCCCTTCGCCTGATTGCCAAGCTGGGAGGAGTGAAGGTGGGGGTGGGCCAGGACTGGAGGGTTGCCCTGATGCCGGATCAGACACATGGCGTCTGGGTGAGGTTTTCCTTCGAACTGCCCCTGCCTCCTACCCCTTGGCCCACGCTTGATTCCATCGGTCTAAGAACCATCAACGGCCAATGAGAACACTCCGTCTCGTATTGATCCCGATGGCTATGCTGCCGCTCTTTTCCTGCCAATCCTGGTTTCATCAGACACCTCAAGAAAAAAACGCGCTGG
>CAIZIQ010000265.1 GCA_903933015.1 uncultured Spartobacteria bacterium
CTTCTTCTACAATGCAGCCGCCGGGAACCAGAACCTCGAGAGCCAGAATATCTTCTGGTCTCTCGGAATGAAGTTCTAGGGGCTGGTGTGAGATGGGAGCAAACGAGGATTGACCCTCTGCCCTCATGCCCTAAATTTCCCCTTTCGGGCACCCGTAGCTCAATTGGATAGAGCGCTTCCCTCCGAAGGAAGAGGTTGTGAGTTCGACCCTCGCCGGGTGCACCAAGTCGAATCATGGCAGAATGTGGCACGGAGCTTCCCGGAGAATGACATTGCCCGCCCATGCCATATTCCCCCTTAATGGAGTTAATGAAACAACCTTGGGGAATGCTTTTTGACTGGGATGGGGTCGTGATCGACTCCTCCTCTCAGCATGAACGCGCCTGGGAGTTGCTTGCTTCGGAGAGGAACCTTTTCCTCCCTTCGGATCACTTCAAGAAGGGCTTTGGAAAGAAGAACGAGGTGATCATCCCCGACCTGGGGTGGGGGAGTGATCCTGCGACGGTGAAGGAACTTGCCGACCGGAAGGAAGAACTCTACCGCGAATTGGTCGCGAAGGAGGGGGTGATTGTCCTTCCGGGGGCAAGGGAGCTCCTCTCTGCGCTCAAGGAGGAGGGGGTTTCCCGGGCAGTCGGTTCCTCCACGCCCCGTGGTAATCTGGATGCCCTTTTTGCCGCAACCGGTCTGGATATTCTCTTCGATGCGGTCGTTTGCGGGAATGATGTCATCCATGGGAAACCCGATCCCGAGGTGTTTCTCAAGGGGGCCTCGCTCCTAGGACTTGCGCCGGAGCGCTGCATTGTCGTCGAGGATGCCTTTGCGGGAATCGAGGCAGCAAGGCGCGGAGGGATGAAGGTTGTGGGGGTTGCCACGACGAATCCGCTGAACTCACTCCGGGAGTGTGACCTTGCCGTGGGATCGCTGGAGGAGCTTACCCCTTCCAGATTGGGCTCCCTTCTTGACTGAATCTAACGATGAATGCCGTCAATACCGTCGATTATCTCCTGATGCTTTCGGTGCCGCTCGCCTTGATCCTCCTGGGTGGGATCTGCGTGATGGCGGATGTGGTCCTTCTGAAGCGCCGTGGCGACGCCGACTCGGTGACTTCTTATGTTGATGCGGCTGCCCGCCCCCGCCCCGGTCTCCGACTTGCCTCGGTTTTTCTCTTCACGCTCGCCTCGGTGCTGGCGACACGCGACCTACTCGCGCTGGATCACGAGGGATTGGTGATGCTTCTTCCCGCCTGGATTGGAATCGTGACGACGGTCATGTCTTTCCTGATCCTTCTCTTTGGAATCCTTCTCCCCAGGGCTCTCGGCGAGTCGATGCATGCATCCCTTCCCATCAGGGCCCTCTCCCGTCTGGCCCGATGGATGACCATCTGGATCGATCCACTTGCCCAACTCGGCTGGGCCTTTGTCGCAGCGACCCTCAGGGCTCTGCACCTTGATCCCCGGCGCTCGGCGGAGCAGACCGAAGATGAGGTGCTGCAGATGATGGATGAGGGACTAGAAAGCGGTGCCTTCGATGCAGCGGAGAAGGAGATGGTCGAGGGAGTGCTCGAGCTCGACGAGCACAACGCCGCCGAGTTGATGACGCCCCGCTCGCGCGTCGTCTGGCTTGATCTCGATGATCCGGACGAGGTGAACTGGCGCAGGATCGCCGGGGCAGGGCACTCGGATTATCCTGTCTTCCAGGGGAGTCACGACAATGTCCGGGGTATTGTCTCGGTAAAGTCCCTCTGGGCGAATCTCTCGATGACCGGTTCGGTGAAACTTGTGGACGTTTTGAATCAACCGCTCTTTGTCCCATCCACCATGACCGCACAACGTCTGATCGAGGAGTTTCGGAAATCACGTCGCCATGTCGCGCTGGTTGTTGACGAATTCGGCGTCGTGGAGGGGATGGTTTCGTTGAAGGATGTCGTGGAGGCCATCGTCGGACGTTTGCCCGAGCGAGGGGTGCGCCAGCATTATCCCGAGATCATCCAACGCGACGACGGGAGCTGGTTGGTTGATGCGCAGTTTGATTTCGAAGAGACGGCCGAATCTATCGGGCTGATCATTCCGGACGATGAAATCAGGGAAAATCGTTACCAGACGATCGGGGGTTTCGTGCTCCATCATCTCGGACACATTCCCGAGGAAGGGGAGAAAATCGATCAGGCAGGATACCGGTTTGAGGTCGTCGATATGGACCGTCAACGCATCGACAAACTCCTGGTGACCCGGATCGCTCATCGTCCTGTTGCGGAAGGCACCACCGACTAATCGAACTCGCGCAGAGGCGCGGAGGCGCAGAGAGGGAAGAAGAATTCACAGGGATGAATGGGATAAAGGGGATTGGTAAAAGCTGCATCCTGATCCTGTTGCAATTATTCATCGGCTGGAGAACACATAGCCATGGGAACGCCTTGGGTAGACTGAAGGAAAGTACGGCCCTCAAGGGGGGAAGCGAGCGGGAGCGAATCAAAGCTGATAGAGCGTGTGCGCATCCAAGTTCCGAAGGACGTTTGGTTTCCTCCTCCGCGCCTCTGCGCCTCCGCGCGAGTTATTTCCTCTGGATTCGTTACAATCCGCTCGGGTAGGTTTCCTCGACTTCCCCTGCGACCCATTCCACGGAGTGCTCCAATGGCTCCACCGCACGGGTGGAATCGTAGTGAAGAATCCCGTCGAACTGGTCCGGCAGTGAAGAACGGAAATAATGACTCTGCCGTTCCGTATCGGGCCGGTAGATGACTCCGATCGCGCGCTCGATCCGTGTCTTCCTAAGCATCGCCGCGACTTCCGGATCCGCATGGCAATCGAGCCAGAAGTTGGGGATCCCCGTCTCGTGGAAGAGTTGCTCGTAACTTTCCGGCAACGCGTTGCGGACATGCTTGCGCTCTGCCGGTCCATTCCAGTCCGAGGCGGCGGTGACCGTTCCGTGGTGAGTCGAGAAGCCGACAGAGAGAGCCTCGTCGGCAAAGTGATCGCGGACAAGTTGACCGATGTTGAATTCCCCCCGGGCTCCCATTGAGGTGGCTGCCGCGTTGCCCAGATGGGAGTTGTGCGCCCAGACCACCACCTTGGCCCGCAGTTGTGTCTGTTTCAGATGCTGCATCAGGAGCAGCAGTGTCTGCATCATATGACGATCACGCAGATTCCATGAGGAGACATCGTGCCGGAACATTGTACGATAGTACTCCTCCGCGTCATGAACCAGACGGGCATTCTGGTCCGCATTGAAGAATTCATCGCGGGCCCTCACGCCGTCGCGACCGAGATAGGATTCCCTCTTTCCGTGCAGTTCTGTCAGAACGGCCATCACCTGCTCCCGGCATCCCTTCGTCATTCCCTGGCCTGCCAGGAGGCCATATCTCTGGGTGTCGCTGTCATAATGGTCAAAGCAGCCGTAATGATCCGCCACCCGCTTGGCTGTGGGAGGATCAATCTCCTGCAGCGAGTGGATGACCGCGCTCATCGAGGCATTAAGACTGTAGAGATCGAGGCCGTAAAACCCCGTGACAAAGCCCCCGTCATGACGACCCTTCCGATGGTGATCCTCCACGGAATCATTCCAGTTTCTGAGCCAGCCGATGAAGTCGAGCACATCTGTATTCCGCCACATCCATTGGGGAAAACGCTTGAATCCGCCGAGTGCCTCGATGGCATCCGAGTCGTTTCCTGCTCCCTGTACGTAGCGGTTCACCCGGTAGGCATCCGGCCAGTCCGCCTCGACTGCGAGCGCATTGAATCCAAGTTCCCGGATCAGTCTTTTGGTGATCTCGGCACGGACCCTGTAGAACTCATGAGTGCCGTGGGAAGCCTACCCAAGAAGGACAACACGCTTGCCCCGGGCCCTTTCGATGAGGGGATCAAAATCCTCTGGGGCACCCGTGAGCGGACGGATGGAGCGTCGTAAGAGGCGAGAATCAGTTTTCATAAGAGATTAGGGAAAGAACTGCAGCCTGAAACCTTGGAATGAAAGACCCCCTGGGAGTCCCCCTTCAAGTTCAGCAATTGGCGAACCTCTTCGTCGCATGTTTGGGAGAAATCC
>CAIZIQ010000266.1 GCA_903933015.1 uncultured Spartobacteria bacterium
ACGATTGGGGATCATAGATCACTCCATTGCCCACAGAGTGGGTCACTGCCCTGGCATAGGGATCGATGCGGGAGAGCAGCACTTGGGGTGTTTGAATCATGTACCGATATTCATCCCCTGCTTTGGCGTCCATTGCATCCACGGACCAATAGCCGTTCTCCTCTTTTGTGAGGGGATTCTGAGTCTTGCTCCAGTCGTTGAAGGTTCCCGTCACGCATACCTTTTCAGCATGGGGAGCCCAGACTCGGAATGAGACACCCTTTTCCTGGGGCACTGCTCCCATTTCCGGACTTTTGGTGACGGTTGAATTCAAAATATCGCAACGATAACTCCAAGGAAGCGCATAGTCTCGGTTTTCCCTAGGAATAGGATTAGCAATTAGCGATCTGGTAAGCCTAATAGATTTAGGGCTCAATGATCACCTTGAGAGACCTAGTCTTGGAGGCACTCCCAAAGGTCTCATAAGCCTGAAGGATCTCATTCAATTTGAAGTGATGGGTGATGAGGCGCTTAGAGTCGATTTTGTTCGCCTCAACTGTCTTGAGCAGCATGGGAATGGTTACCGTATCAACAAGACGGGTGGTGATGGAGATGTTGCGGTCCCAAAGTTGCTCTAGATGAAGATCAACCTTCTTACCATGCACACCGATATTGGCGATGACTCCTCCGGGTGCCACGATTTGCTGACACAGTTCAAAGGTGGCTGGAATGCCCACCGCCTCAATGGCGGTATCGACACCACGCTGATTGGTCATCTTCATGATGCTCTCCAACGCTTTGCCATCGGCACTGTTAATGGTGGCCGTGGCACCAAATCGTTTTGCGACATCAAGGCGATTGTCGTCCAGGTCAATCATGATGATTTCAGCCGGCGAATAAAATTGCGCGGTGAGCAATGCGGCGAGTCCGATCGGGCCCGAGCCGACAATCGCCAAGGTATTTCCTGGGGCAATCTTCCCGTTGAGAACGCCGCATTCAAATCCAGTCGGAAGAATATCGCTTAGCATCACCAAAGCCTCCTCATCCGCACCATCGGGAATCCGATAGAGGCTGGTGTCAGCAAAGGGAGTGCGGACAAACTCGGCTTGGGTCCCATCAATCGTGTTACCCAAGATCCAACCCCCAGCCGTGCAATGGGAGTACATCTGCCGCCGGCAATACTCACACTTTGCGCAGGCACTGACGCAGGAGATCAGGACATGGTCTCCTGGCTTAAAAACCGTTACAGCTGTCCCGACCTGTTCGACGATACCAACTCCTTCGTGGCCAAGAACTCGTCCTGGTTGGCAGCTTGCGACATCACCTTTTAGGATGTGGAGATCTGTTCCGCAAATCGTCGTCTTGGTGATTCTAACGATTGCATCGGTGGGTTCCTTGATCTCTGGGTTTGGACGATCCAGCAAAGTTTTCTTGCCGGGTCCCAGATAGACGAGAGCTTTCATATTTCCGGATGTTTCTTGATACCTGTGTTCGCGCTACAGGAGTCTTAACGATCCCACAAATCCAGAGAGGGCGAGAGTGAGCGAGGCGATTACGGCTATCATGATCAGTTTGGTTGTTTTCATGGTGTAAGCATCTCACAACCCTATCCCCATCTCCATTGGTTGAAGTGCTTAGTTGATCGCAAGAGTTATTACTAAGCGGATTCGTTAGCTCGTTCTAAGCGTTTCCCCATCTGGCGGGGGAAAGATCAGGGAGGTAGTGTTGTCCCATGAAAACAACCTCACTGATCGGAATTGGCAGTCTGGCACTCACTCTCCTGCTGACCTCGTGTTTCTCGTTGAGCACGACAAGGACAACCACTCCTGAGACGACGACCACCGTGACTCAGCAGACTAGGAGTTCATCGCAGTCACCGACCACGACAACCACGACACGGTCCACAACCTATTGAGTTCGTAATATTTCCCGAAGCACAAACTCAACATCACATGAAGACTAATCCACTCAAGCAAGGTATGATTAGTGAAAACGCCATTGGAATCGGCGCGGTGACAGCGGACATGGTTCGTTTGAGGGCTATCGAGTTGGCCTCAATCGATGGCCGCGCACCGAAGCATCTCACCAAGGAGGATTGGGAAACAGCCAAAAGGGAACTCACTGGTGAATCTGAGACGGGAGCGATGGGCGAGATTCAGGAGAGTTCCACTGAGTCCGAGCTTTGGAATCCGTTGCCCGGATCCAATGGGGCAATGGCCTCGGTATCTGGCAATCAAGATGAGGATGAGGAGGGTCGTAGCGACAGTGAACGGCTCACCATGGAAGGAGTTTCAGAGGCCACACATGATCAAATGCTTCAGGCATCCAAAGAGCAAAAATCCGCTCCTCATAAATGACCACATGGATTCCATCCAATCATAAACCAAACCTATTATGCTCTACACAATCGCTATCGTTCTCCTTGTCCTCTGGGCGCTCGGTCTTATCAGTGCCTATACTATGGTAGGTTTTATTCATATCCTACTTGTCTTCGCCTTGGTGGTGCTTCTGGTTCAGATCATCCAAGGGCGTAAGATCCTCTGACATATTATCCTGTAGGTTCGCGTAGTGAAAACCGCCAGAAACCTCCTCATAGCCGCGATCGTCATGCTCTCGGCTATTGTTTGCATCTTATTAGGGGGGTGTGCCTCAACCATTCGCACGCCGCCATCCACCGTGGATCGAGTAGATGTGCCGCGCTATCTAGGACGCTGGTATGAGATTGCCCGGCTACCGATGCCGTTTCAGAGAAGTAATGAGGCGGCCATTGCGGAGTATGGTATCAATCCGGACAAAACCCTTTCCGTTCATAACATTGCAATTCGCCCTAATGGCACCAGCCATGACATCCACGGCTATGCCACGCTCCTCAATCCCCCTGAGAACACCAAGTTGGCGGTACGCTTCAGCACCTGGTTTGGTCCTTTCATGCCTGTTCCAAAAGAGGGGAACTACTGGATTCTTTACATCGATGAGAATTACCAGCGGGCGATTGTGGGTACTCCCGACTACAAGTTTCTCTGGATTCTCTCACGAACTCCAACCATCCCCGGACAGGGTTTGCAAGAACTCACGACAAGAGCTCGGAAACTCGGATTTGATGTTTCCAGGCTGATCCGTGATCCCCAACCCTAATTCCAGACATTCCTATCCAGATTCCGGTAGCTCAGTGCCTCGAGGAGGTGATCAGTTTTGATCGAATCACTTCCGGCGAGGTCGGCGATGGTACGGGCCACCTTCAGGATGCGGTCGTAGGCGCGTGCGCTGAAGTTGAGGTCCGTCATGGCATTCTTCAGGAGTTGGTTTCCCTGATCATCAAGAAGGCAATGTTCCTTTAACTGGGAATGACCCATCCTTGCATTGCAGGTTGTGCGCTTGGATGTTCTTGATTTGGCAAAGCGATGCCTCTGGATTTCGCGGGCTTTGATGATCCGCTCCCTAATAGTAGCTGAGGATTCGGCAGGAACGGTATCCGAGAGTTCCTT
This sequence comes from uncultured Spartobacteria bacterium, assembly GCA_903933015.1. Lineage (GTDB taxonomy): Bacteria > Verrucomicrobiota > Verrucomicrobiia > Chthoniobacterales > UBA6821 > UBA6821. The sequence goes on from CAIZIQ010000266.1 coordinate 3,465, forward strand.
GTACTCCACGGCAGGGGCTTCGACATGGAGATCGATACGGTCAAGGAGGGGGCCCGAGATCTTCTGACGGTAGCGTTCCACAATGCCCGGGGAGCAACGGCAATCCCGCTTTGGATCACCATAATACCCGCAAGGACACGGATTCATGGCAGCCACCAGCATGAAGGCCGAGGGGAATGTCATGGTTCCCGAGGCGCGGGAAATGGTGACTTTTCCGTCTTCAAGGGGTTGACGCATCACTTCCAGGGTGGATCTGTGAAATTCGGGCAACTCATCTAGAAAAAGAACCCCGTGATGGGCGAGGCTGACCTCTCCCGGGGTAATGTTTGCCGTTCCTCCCAGAAGCCCGATATCCGAAATGGTATGGTGGGGATCACGGAATGGGCGCTGGAGGACAATCGACTCGCCGGAGGAAAGAAGTCCGCAGACGGAATGGATCTTGGTCGTCTCGATCGCCTCCTCGAGGGACATCGGGGGCATGATGGTGGGGATGCGTTTAGCCAGCATCGACTTTCCGGATCCCGGTGGGCCGAGGAGCAGGAGATTATGCCCGCCTGCGACAGCCACCTCGATGGCGCGTTTTACCTGGTGCTGCCCCTTGACCTCCGAGAAATCAACATCAAAGGAATGGCCTTGCTGTTGTAATTCGAAAGTATCGCTCC